>JALNVG010000037.1 GCA_023227685.1 Bacteroidaceae bacterium | reverse complement strand
GCTTCCGTCAGGTTACAATCATCAAAACTCACCTGTTCCAAGTGGCAGTTGTCGAAAGCCGATTCACGAAAATCATTCTTTACAAAGTGCACGTTGCGCATCTTGATAGTGGACAGGAACAGATAAGGAGCGCTGCAATTATCGAATGTCACCTCGTTCAGTCTGGAGCCCGTTAAGTTTGCCCCCATCAGTTTGCAATCGGTAAAAGCCACTCTGCGGAAGCCGCCCTCCAGTAGTTTGATGTTTGACAGATCACAGTTCTTAAATTCCACATCGCAGAACGTAGTCTTCAAGAAGTTACACGCACTGAATGTGCAATGGTTGAAGCTGCACGATTGAAAGTCCAACAGATGTTTCGTGCTGCCGGTCACCGTTTGGTCTTTAAAGGCCTCTTCGTCTATTGTTTCTTCCTCTTTGTATCGCTCGATAACGCCGCTTAAATCATTGCTCTGATGAAGTAGCTTAGGCAGTTGCGGATAAACCATTTTCATTGTACGGCAGGCTTATTTGCGAAAAGAATTTCTTATTTTCTCGTACGCCTCGGTGTATAGTTCCTCGTTTCTGCCTTTCAGCGGATAATCTTTGGCCGCAAGGATGGGGATCACCTTGACAGGGTGGTTTTTGGCATCATAGATATTACCGCAGATGGAGCCGAAAGCTTTACCGTTGACCGGTTGATAGAACAGGCCCGACGTGCTTTCCAGACCTTTGCGGCGGGGTTGTGCCTCTTCGAGGAATTTCTCGTCGTCGCCGTAAAAGCCCAATTTCTGTAACCAATAATTGGTCTGCAATGACATGGCGATCACATATTCGATGGTAGGATATTGCTCCAACAGCCATTCGACGTGCGACAATCCCTTGATGGCATATTCTTCGGTGATGAGAACTCTTTTTCCCTTCGGAGCAGAAGCCAATTGATCATTGCACATGTTGGTAATGTACATCTCTTGGGGTTTGACGTGGTTTAGCGTGATGAATTTTATATGATTGAATAGATTGCGTGCTTCCACGTTGCGACTACGTTCGCCGTCATTCTCCGGAAAATCGCGAAAATAATAGTCGGCGAACATAGCCACTTCGGTCACCGGGTCGGACCATTGTAAATTTGAATCTTCGCCTATTACTAACATTTTTGCCGGTTCGGACGGTTTTAAGTCTTTTGATCTCATATCTTGTTTTTAATTAATTAATCACCATTGGTTTTATTTGGGTACAAAGATACGATTTCTTTGTCATGTTTTCAACATTCACGAGAGTTATTGTTTGCGATTATTTTTTTAACATTCCGGTGGATATAGTGTCGATTTTGGACTCTTTGTGCTTTTCCCGTCTTCATAAAAAAGAATCATAATCAAGAATTAAAGAAAAGGCCGATAATGGTTTTAAAATGAATCGTTATTGCTGTTTGCAGGTGGAACTTTAGCATATTATGTTGTAAATTTACGCCATAATCCGGATATGCGGATGATGAAAGATAGGGAAATGAAATAATCAATGAGTTAAATAATAAAATTTAATGAGTTATCAAATCAATAAAAATAAAATTTATGACAAATATAAATAATAACAAAAAAGTAAGAAAGGCTAAGAAGCCTATAAAATCGAGACCTGAAAGGATTTCTTATTCTTTGGAAAAGGGTATTGAATTGGGAATAGTTATTGGCAATACAGACAAAATATTAGAAGGTGTATGGGATTATTACATTCATCATGATGTAAACTTTATTTATAGCAAAAAGATGTCCGAACTTGCTGAGTATCTGGTAAAAGACCTAAGTTTTTACTATATAAAGAACCGGATGTTTGTGCCGATTAAAATGTCTACCATCATAAATAAGCTCAATCGGCTGAAGCATAACAACGAATAAAAATGTGATGTCAGAAATAAAAACAAAAAGTAAAATGACAACAAATATTCACTTAATTAACAATTAGTATTTAACAATTATAGTTTAATTTTATTCTCCCTATCTTTGCATACCATTTTGAATAATTCGGATGGATAATCTTTTTTTTTATATTATGCCTAAAATGAAAAAGCCGATAGTCGGCACATGTAGTGTGAGCAAAATCGCAAGAGAGTATTTGCCTGATTGTGATGGGCACACTTACAAGAAAAAATTTCTGACAATGCTTGTGAATCATGCTGAATTGTTCGGAAAGTTAAAGAAAGAGGGTTTCAGCCTCGAAACCAAGTACATGACACCAAGACAAGTTGATTTGGTGCATCGGTATTGCAAGATCCCGGAACAATATTCGGAATAAGATCGGGGATAAGAAACTGACCGCCCGCGGAGACATTTGTTCCAAGAATGTTCCGCGGGTTTTTTCTGTAAAAGCCCATTAACAGGGAGTTTCGAATGCAAGAAAAAAACAAAATGTTCCAAAAATGTTCCGCATAAATAATATTATATTATATTCTCTCTTGTATATTTAAATATAATATAATATAAATATAATATATAATATTATTTATTACAGCTCGTTTTTTCGCTAAAATCGGCCTTGTGAGCCTTGTGGATGGGGGTAAAAACACGTTTTTTTAGTGAAGTGTTCCAAGAATGTTCCAAAAACCATCTTCGGTAATGACCATTATCAGGAGGTTTGAGGCCTATAGAAAAATAAAGTTGTTCCAAAAGTGTTCCAAGAATTCTTCTTCGATCATATTCGGCCCTGATGAATTTGCATCGCTAATGTCAGGCAATCGCATCGCATTCATCCGGTATTTGCATCGCATTCATGTTCGGTTTGCATAGCAAATTAGTTTTACAATAATCACTTTTCATATCATCTGAAATAAAGCCGGTGGCTTTTTCTTGTAGTTTCATGTAGTTTTATGTAGATTTATGGTGTTTTATGTAGTAAAATGTAAAAAAAAAGTTTTAAAATAATTGCCGAAAAATTTGGAAATTGGGGTATGAATCACTTATCTTTGTCCCTCGAAAAAAAACATTAAAAAATATGGATTACAAAAACATCGGAAAAAGTAAAAGCTCAGGGTTTCTTCGGATATCCAAAGCCAAGCTGAGGGAACTGAGGGAGAATATTTTAAAGTCGGATGCTGAAGTGGGATATTTCATCAGTATCCTGTTTTCGGCCTGTTTCAGCGAACGCCATTATCAGAAATATTCCACCACGGTAACCTGCCAACGGGGCGAAAGCGTATTCAAGCTGGCGGATTGGGAAAAGAAGTTCGGTCTCGACAGAATGTCCACCAAGCGGTTTCTGAACAAGTTGAAGAAAAACGGGGTGATCGAAATCCGTGAGGCGGGCTATCATATCAACATCATCCGTGTGACGGACTACGACGGCTGGGTATGTAGCGAAATCTCTGCCGAAGAGAGGGCCGCAAAGCTCAAGGCCGAAGAAGAGAGCCTGCAAACGTTTCTTGAAAGATACAGGGAGGTCACCTTCAAGCCCGTGACGAACATCGGCGAGGTGAGGGAACTTTGGAAATCCACTTCGCCCGACAACCGGATACTTGCCCTCAACAATGTGTTGAACTATTACTGCAACACCGACAAGAAGGTCTTTGTGATGGGTGCTGCCGGTTATCTCAAGAAACAGGCTTACCTGAATGAATTTGAGGGGATTTACGAATGAAAAATAAAATGATCAACGTAGAATTGCCCACTCCTGCGGATGTTGACCTCGAAGAGGTGGTGGTGGGTACTTGCCTGTTGGAATCGACCACCTTCGGCAAAATAGCGGACATACTTGGCCCCGAAATGTTCTATGACATGAAGGCGCGGCTCATCTTCACCACGCTCAACAAGATGTTTAATGCAGGCAAACCGATAGATCTCTGCACCGTCAAGATAGCCATGGAGGAGGAGGGAACGCTCGAACAGGCCGGCGGCCCTTATCATCTGGCTTTGCTGAGCTCAAAGGTGGCCGGATCGATGCATGTCATGACGCACGCCCTGATCGTGAAAGAGATGTATATGCGCCGCGAGATGAGGGACAGGATGTACACGTTGCAGGCCCGATCGGTGAACCTGGCCTACGACATCGCCGACACGATGATTGAGATTCACAACCTGATTGACTTTCTTGAGGGTGTGGCAAAAATCGGCGAGAACATGCAGTCGCTCAAGGAGATCATGGACGATACGATAAGAGACGGCGAACTGCGCTGCGAGAAGAATAAACAGGGCCTGATCGGCATCCCCACGGGGCTTAAGGGACTTGATGAGATGACGGCCGGATTTCAGGGCGGCGAACTTGTCGTGCTGGCTGCGCGACCCGGTGTGGGCAAGTCGGCCATGATGCTGCACATGGCCATGGCGGCGGCCAAAGCGGGAAACAGTGTGCTGATATTCAGTCTCGAAATGCTCAACGTGCAGCTCGGCAACCGTATCCTCACGGGCCAGAGCAACGTGGATTCCAAACGCTGGAAGGCCGGAACGGTGGACGCCGCCGAGATGGACGAGGCCAAAGAGGCGGCACGGCAACTGGCACCGCTGCCGATATCTATCGATGATAATGCCGACGTGACAACCTCATACGTGCGGTCGTGCATTCGTTCGAAGATCGTTAAGGACGGCTGCGACGTGGTGTACTTTGATTATTTGCAGGTGGCCAACATGGGGAGTGAGGACGGAAAAGCAAACTGGAACCGTGAGCTGGAGGTCTCGCAAGCCACACGGCGGTTGAAACTGATAGCCAAAGAGTTCAATATACCGGTGGTGATGCTCAGTCAGCTCAATCGTGATGCCGAAGAACGAAAGGTGCTGCGCCCCGAGATTTCACAACTTCGTGAGAGCGGTGCCATCGAACAGAATGCGGATATCGTGTTGCTTCTCTACCGGCCGGCCCTGTTGAAACTGAAAGAAGACCCCGTGAGCAAGTACCCTTCGAAAAACCTCGGGGTGATCATCGTGGGCAAAAACCGCAACGGCGAGACCGGTGACGTATACTTCAACCATAATGACCCGATGACGAAGTTTGAAGATTATGTGCCGCCCATTGAATGGATGAATAAGAATGCAAGATAAGTAAATATAATTTATCATTAGTAAATTGAGGGAATTAAATTCATCTTTATGTTAAAATAATCGGCGTTTTGCTTGACTTCCGCTTTTTAATTTTGTATCTTTGCAGTGTTATATATATGACATTTTTTTTAAACAAAAAGTTTTATTTAATCACTAAAAAATTATGAGTATCACAAGTGTTTCCGTAGAGCGCTATGCGCGCAAAAAATATCTGGGTAAGGCCGATTCGCCTGTTTTGTATTACATACGCCAGAAAACCAAAGACATCGTGAATGTTGACACCCTGGCCACGGCCATCGAAGAGAGTTCGTCACTCACCGCCGGCGACGTGACACATACGATCAAGGCCTTTATCAAAGAGCTCCGCAAACAGCTGGTTCGTGGCAGTAGGGTGAAAATAGACGGTCTCGGCACGTTCCATATCACCGTCAAGAGTGAGGGCACGGTGAAAGAAGAAGATTGCAAGGTGCGTTGCATCAAGAAAGTGAATCTTCGCTTCATGGCGGACAAGGCGCTGAAACTGGTCAACGCCACTTACGCCACGTCAGACAGTCCGAACAACGTATCGTTTGCGCTGGATACAAGCAAGGATGACGATGTGGTGACGCCGAGACCGGGCGATTCGGGTGACACACCAACCGATCCGTTGGCTTAACGGCAAACGGAAAAAGAAGAAGGGGGCTATTTAATCACTAAAAAATTATGTTAAACAAACAATGAATTATGAAAACAATCGTCAGTAAAATTATAGATGCCGTCCTTACTGTCGTCCCGCTGTTAGGGAAGAAAAAGGAAAACATGGTGGAATTCACGGACCTGGTGAAAGGTCAGTACAGCTTTCTTATTGAGCAGCTTGAAAAAGTGCTCAAGGATTACTGTGAGCTGAGTGACAAACTGAAACAGGTGCACGAGGAGATGTGCTCGCTACGTGAACAGTTGGTCGAAGCGGTGTCCGGCAACGTTAAAGAGTGACGGGGGGTATGCGAAAGATCAATCTGATTGTGATTCACTGTTCCGCCACGCGCGAGGACCAGACCTTCACCGAGGAGGATTTGGAAAGGTGTCACCGGAGCCGCGGTTTCAAGTGCACAGGCTATCATTTCTATATCCGCAAGGACGGAGCAATCATCAGTACCCGTAACGTGGGGCAGATCGGTGCTCATGCCCGTGGGTATAACGCCAACAGCATCGGCGTCTGTTATGAGGGAGGTCTCGACTGTAACGGCCGTCCCGCAGACACAAGGACGAAGCAACAGAAACACTCACTGCATGTACTGGTGGTGCTTCTGCTTGAGGATTATCCCGGAAGCCGTGTTTGCGGTCACCGTGACCTGAGTCCGGACGCTAACGGCGATGGTGTGATAGAGCCTGAAGAGTGGCTTAAGGTTTGTCCGTGTTTTGATGCATCAACCATACTCTGATGGATGAAAAGGAACCGCATGACGGGAAAAATGACGTTCCTGCCTACGCCTACAATAAGGGCACCCACAACTACGGTGGGCTGGTATGGGCTCTGAACAACCTGCAAATCAATGTCCCCCGCGAAAGGGATGCGATTATCCGACTCACGAACTACGGACGACTCAATACTTATGTCTGGTCTCTGCTGTTCAATACCCGTTGGAGCAAAATCAAATATCCCGGACGGTTTATTATTGCAATGCTGAAGCGAAAGGGAAAATGATTTGAGGATGTAATTTAAAGATACCCCGAAAATGACAATGATGTGTGTTGTCTTTTCGGGGTATTATTTTTATGGTGGCCTGTATTATTTTTTTAGTCTTTTTCATGAAAATATGCTTGTTTTTTGCTTACGATTATGAAATATATTTTATACATTTGTAAATAATGAATATCTGTTCCTTTTCGTTAGAATATATTTTATATTTTTTTATAAAAATAAGTGCTATTTGACATTGTTATATTAAATTTTTTTAGTACTTTTGCAGGCTCAAAAAAATAGAGTATTTTTGAGTTGTTTTCGTGTTTTTTTGAATAAATTGTATCTTATGTGGTTGTCTGATAGTTATTTATGATTTTTGCCCTCAGAGAGCTACTTCCAGTAAAACAAGGATTAAGACTCCTTTATGGACGAGAATATACTTGTTCTTTTCAAGGACTCAGAGAGCTACTTCCAGTAAAACAAGGATTAAGACTTCGTTTCTGCTCAATCTACGTCCATTTTCTATTCTCAGAGAGCTACTTCCAGTAAAACAAGGATTAAGACTTCGTTCCACCGATCATCATCAAAATTATCTACTGACTCAGAGAGCTACTTCCAGTAAAACAAGGATTAAGACAAAGCTTGCCTTTGTTCGTGGAAATAGCGGGATAAACCCTCAGAGAGCTACTTCCAGTAAAACAAGGATTAAGACACAGGCTGTTTCTACTTTTACACCGTCATCACAGACCTCAGAGAGCTACTTCCAGTAAAACAAGGATTAAGACAACACCATCTTCTCCCGTTACAGAAGAAATAACGGGACTCAGAGAGCTACTTCCAGTAAAACAAGGATTAAGACGATATTATGACCATTTACTCCAGCAATACCAGTAAACTCTCAGAGAGCTACTTCCAGTAAAACAAGGATTAAGACTAAGTCATAAATAGTTTCCCCGTTTTGGGGTTTTCTCAGAGAGCTACTTCCAGTAAAACAAGGATTAAGACTCCTTTACTCGTATGAACAGCGGGATAAACTCCCTCAGAGAGCTACTTCCAGTAAAACAAGGATTAAGACATCGTCTCTTTTCATTGTAATACCTCGTAATGATTCTCAGAGAGCTACTTCCAGTAAAACAAGGATTAAGACAACATCTGGAGTGTTGTTAGCCTCATGCAAAAGCACTCAGAGAGCTACTTCCAGTAAAACAAGGATTAAGACAAAGCCTCAAAATCTTTCAACTCTGTCTCAAATACTCAGAGAGCTACTTCCAGTAAAACAAGGATTAAGACCATACTTTTATGAAGGATTTTCCTTCTTCATAATTTCTCAGAGAGCTACTTCCAGTAAAACAAGGATTTTAAGATCAGCCATATTAAATATGATAATAGTTCCTGCAAAGACTAAGCAGTCGTATTTTATCACAATTATTAATAGATGATTAAATTCAGGGAAAGAAAGTAATAGTGAAGTTTGTATATTTAACTCCGCCAACGGGAAATGAATTGTAAAAAAAAAGAAGACGAAAAATTGTTATTAGTTGTTTTTTTTTAGTTTCTTTGTCAATAACAAAAATGTATATTTTTATGAGACAAGAATTCCAAGTTTTGATTATTCGATTTAATAATAGAATAGCGATAAAAGACATCCCTCTCTTTCGTGGAGCAATAATTCATGCAATGACTAATGTTGGTATCCTCTTTCACAATCATATAGACGATAAATTTCGATATTCTTATCCCTTAATTCAATATAAGCGCATCAATCAATGTGCAGCCATAGTTTGTGTGAATGACGGAGCTAAGTCTATTGGCGATTTTTTTGCCTCATGTAATTTTAATATTCTTTTAGGACAGAGGGAAATGATTCTTGAAGTGGCCTCTATGAAAGCAAATCACTTTTCAGTAGAAATAGATGATGATATGATGTATCATTACCATATTTGCAGATGGCTGCCTCTTAATCAAGAAAATTACATTAAATATAAAAAATTGGATAGCTTGTCCGATAAATATAGCATGCTTGAGCAGCTGCTTACGGCTAATATCCTTTCGTTTGCAAAGGGTATAAACAGATTTTTCGATAAACAAGTCATTTGCAAAATTACACAAATGGATGAACCCATATCCACCCGATTTAAAAATATAATAATGATGGGAGTTGACCTTGAGTTTAAGAGCAATGTTTCTATCCCCGATTTTCTGGGGTTAGGCAAAGGTGTAAGTCTGGGATACGGTGTAGTAACAAAAAAAGAAGATATTTATAACTAATCAAAATATGGAGAATACAAAATTTTTGTATGGAGTTGCGGTGCAAGGTATTCAGAGTTTTATTTTTCAAACAAATACTCTGAAAGAAATTGTAGGCGCAAGCGAGTTGGTTGAAAGTATTTGTACCGATGCTTTTAATGAATTTGGAAAAGAAAAAGAGAAAGTGATTTTGGAGGCCGCCGGTAATATCAAATACGAGTTTTCTTCGAAAGAGGAGTGTGAAAAAGCAGTGCTCGAATTTCCTAAAAAAGTAATGCAGATGGCACCCGGTATCACTGTCAGTCAAGCAGTCGTTAAATATGATAATAACGATTTCAAGAAGGCTGTAAATGATTTAGAGAAATACTTGCAAGCCCAGCGCAATAAGCAATATCGGAGTATGACACTGGGGATGAACGGAATGCTGAGATCAAGAAAGACCGGACTTCCCGCCATAAAATTTGAAAAGCCAGAAGCCATTGATGCCGCTACTTTTGCGAAAGTAAATAACAGTAAGTCGTTCAAACTTTTCAAAAAATGTTTTGGTCCATCCATCAACGAAAAGCTCGTGACTTATGATATAGACAAAATAACCGGCAATAATAATTGGATTGCAGTTGTACATATCGACGGTAATGGGTTGGGCAGAGTTGTAGAAGAAGTGGGATCAAGCTCCGCTGAATTAAGAAGTTTCTCAATAGATCTTAATAAGTCTACTGTAGCTGCTGCACAGGCAGCTTATCAGGTTATTTCCAAAAAATATAAATTTGATCCTGACAATATCATCCCCATCCGCCCCATTATATTGGGAGGAGATGACTTCACCGTTATTTGCAGAGCAGATTTTGCAGTAGAATATGTGCAGGCCTATCTTCGTGAATTTGAATCAGAGACGGCTCGTAAAAAGCACAAATTAACAGCTTGCGCAGGCATTGCTTTTATCAAATCTTCTTATCCGTTTTATTATGGATATAATTTGGCTGAATCGCTTTGCAATAGAGCAAAAAAAGATGCAAAGAAATTTAATTCCAAAATAGCACCATCCTGCTTGATGTTTCATAAAGTTCAGGATAGCTTTGTAGAAGATTTTGAATTCATTGTAAAACGAGAACTTACTCCACAAGAAAAACAGTCTTTCGAGTTTGGTCCTTATTATTTAAAAGAAAAACAGGGCAACTGGACCATAGATAATCTATTGGAAAAGATAAAGTTGTTTGATACAAAAGAGGGTAATGTGGTGAAATCTCACTTGCGGCAGTGGACCAGTTTGCTTTTTCATGATCCCGGACAGGCAGAACAAAAGGAGATTCGCGTAGAATCTTTACTGGCTGATAAAGATCTAAAGAAACTTCTTCAGGAGGTAACGAAAGGTTATTATGACAATTCAGTAGATGTGACTAAATACCCCGTATACGATATGCTTTCATTGCATGCGGTAATCAATCAAAAAAACGAAGAGGAGGATAAGAAATGAACATACAATATACTATTCAATTCTTTTCGGAATGGCATTGCGGATCAGGACTGGCTGCCGGCGCTGATGTAGATGAGTTGGTTATAAAAGATAAAAACAACCTGCCGTTTGTCCCCGGGAAAACCCTCAAAGGGTTAGTTCGTGAAGCTGTTGAAGAGATTTTAGCTTTTCAACAAAAGCAAGCACCGGCATCCTTTGTGGATATGTTCGGAAATTCCAAAGACAAGGGATGTTCCTTTTTCAAAAATGCCGAGTTACCTGTTGACCTAAGAGATAGTATCATTACTCAAGGTCTATCTTCTTATTTATACCGTTCGATTGCTTCTACTGCTATTGACGATAAGGATATTGCCAAAAAAAATAGTTTGCGAAAAATGCAAACGGTAGTGCCTTGTTCACTTGAAGGAGAAATTCTTAATGTCCCCAATGATTTTGTCCCCGAAATAGTGAACGGATTAAAGTTTATCAAATGTTTGGGACAGAATCGAAACAGAGGATTAGGCAGATGTCAGATCACTGTGAATACAAAAGAAGGAGGCAACAAATGAAGACATTAAAATTTAAATGCTCATTGTTGACGGATGTCATTATCAATCAAAATGCAGCTACAGTAGGCAATCAGGCCTCATTGGATTTTATTCCGGGCAGTAATTTTTTAGGTATTGCAGCCGGCAAACTTTACGAATCGGTTAGCCCGGAAGACGCTGCTGTTATGTTTCATAGCGGTAAAGTCCGTTTTGGTGATGCCCATCCGGCTTACGACTCTTTACGCAGTTTGCGTGTGCCTTCGGCCATGTTTTATCCTAAACTAATGACTCCCAAGGAAATGTGTTTTATTTCTCCCTATTACGAAAGAGAGAAAGATACACTTCAAGATGGTCATCCCTATCAATTAAAACAATGCAGAAACGGTTTTTATGCTTTTCTCGATAATCATGGAATAGAACAGAAAGTAGAAAAAACTTTTGCCATAAAATCTGCCTACGATGCTAACACGCGCCGTTCTAAAGATAAGCAGATGTATGGTTACCAGTCCATTGATAAAGATCTTAATTTCTTTTTTGAAATTGCGATAGACGACGAAGTTCCTGACAATTTGTCTTCATTAATTAAAGATGCAATTGTAGGAACCAATTGTGTAGGTCGTTCACGGACTGCGCAATATGGTTTGGTTTCAATTTCAATGTGTGATTATGAAGATGTTCCGTCCGGAAATGCACAAGGAGATCTCGTTTTGATTTATGCTGATAGCCGCCTTATATTTTTAGATGAGTATGGATTACCTACCTTTCAGCCTACCGCCCAACAGCTGGGAGTTGATGGAAAGATAGATTGGTTTAAGTCTCAGATACGCACCTTCCAATATGCTCCATGGAATTCTACGCGTCAATCTCGTGATATGGATCGTTGTGGCATCGAAAAGGGAAGTGTATTTGTAGTTAAAAAAGGAACAAAGCATGTGCCTGCCGAATCACAATATGTAGGTCTATACCAGAATGAGGGATTTGGTAAAGTAATTTATAACCCGGATTTCTTAAAGGCAGATTCCAATGAAAACGGGAAAGCGTTGTTCACTCTTGTTGACCTGCCGAAAAAAGAAAAAGAAAAGGTTCCACCAATAATACCCAACGATCTTTTGCGAAAATATCCCTTGCTAAACTTTTTAGAAAATAGTAAGAAGAAAGAAGACGAAATCACGAAAGTATACAAGGCGGTCAATGATTTTGTAAAAAAGGAAGGTAAGTATTTCTTTCTGCAAGGTCAAGCTGATGAGGCCTTTGCTTCGCAGTGGGGAAAAATTAGGAGCATTGCCATGCAATGCAAAACCAAAGGCGAATTATTAATGGAGTTATTTGACAAAAGAAGGATGAAGGGCCAAGAGTCTCTTCCCGATGCTTATTTGACTCATGGAGTTGCCGAAGAAAAATGGGAAGAAAGAGGACGAAAAGATATGCTTAAAGATTTTATCGAAAATATTACAAAGGAATACGTACAGCTTGCCGTTATCAATCTGGCTGCCGAAATGGCAAAAAAATGTAGGAGGGAAAATGATGGAAGATAATGATAGAAAAAAGAATTATAATTATCGCTTTTTATCAAAGATAATTTTTGAAGCAGATACCCCGTTGGCTGTTGGCACGGGCAGTAAAGATATTATAACCGATGCTTTGGTTCTTACTGATGTCAACGGTTTGCCATATATACCCGGAACTTCTTTGGCAGGTGTTGTCCGTCATGCGTTTGGTAAAGATGCCGATTCATTTTTCGGATACCAAAACAAAAAGGAGGGTGAAGGCTCTCAAATAATTTTTACTGATGCGCGGATGATAGGAAAAGAAGGCATCGCAATCGAACAAATCAAAGAGATACCTTGGCAAGATAATTTTTATAGGCATTTTAAGAATCTCCCTATTCGTCAACATACCCGCATCAATGATAAAGGAGTAACAAGCAATACCGGTAAGTTCGATGAACAAGTCGTATTTAAGGGAACACGCTTTTGCTTTGAGATAGAAATGCTTTCGTGTACCGAAGAATCCAAAGAAGTTTTTTTTCGCATACTAATGATTCTTCAGTCTGATACATTTCGTTTGGGAAGCGGGACACGTTGTGGTTTCGGATCTATAAAAATTGTAGACTGCAAAACGGCGACACTTAACTTGCTTGACAGCTGTGATCTTACCGCCTATCTTAATAAAACCTCCTCCTTGGCCGATAATCAATTTTGGCTAAAATATGACTCTGAAAAATGCAGTCGGCAGCACAACAAGCAGTGGATAAAATACGAGTTGCATCTTGTTCCAGATGACTTTTTTCTCTTTGGTTCCGGATTTGGAGATAAAGAGGCAGATATGGTTCCCGTAGCAAGCACCTTTATCGAATGGGATCAAAACGACATTCCTTCGTTCAACGAAAAAAACATATTAATACCTGCCAGTTCTGTTAAGGGAGCTTTGGCTCATCGCGTAGCTTTTTATTACAATAAAAGAGAACAGGTATTTGCAGAAGATATAAAAGATGTAGAAGCAAAAGTAGGCAGCAAGAATAAAGCCATATTCGATTTGTTCGGTAGTGAAAATCCGGATTCTCCCAAAAGAGGAAATGTGATTTTCTCGGATGTAATAGAAGAACGTCTCGAACATACCAAAGAAAAGATATTGAATCATGTCAAGATAGATCGCTTCACAGGCGGGGCTGTTAACGGCGCTTTATTTTCCGAAAAAACTGTTTATGGCAATAAGCAATCGTTTATCCTTCGGATATTGGTTAATGGTGAGGCGTTTATAAACAAGAATGTAAAAGAATCATTTGAAGATGCTTTAAAAGATATCTGTACGGGAATGCTTCCTTTAGGAGGTGGCGTAAATCGTGGAAATGGTGTTTTTAGTGGCAAATTATTAAAAGAAGGAGAAGTTTTATGAATAAAATAGAAATAAATCAGATAGATCTTACAGCAAGCTACGAAGGGTATCTGTGGATGAGCGATCAAAAAGAACCTCGTGTATATAAAGATGAAGCTCTTGATAAAGACTACTTTAAAGGCATCAATCCTTTTATCATAGAAGGAGAATTATACAATGCCAGTCAACATAAGTCGTACAGCATTAGATTTGTAGATGGCTCTTATTACGTTAATGAATATCTCATTGAGGATGATGAGTATGATGAAAATCATAGTAAAGATATACAATACTATCTGCCCAACAGAATGAAGGACGTGGCAGCGTTAAAATTTTTGCAACGATGGAGACCGGAGTCCGATCCACTTTGTGAGGATATGTATGTATTGAGACCTGTAGAACAAGTATTTGTTGGTTTCAAAAAACAATTAAAGAGTAAGGAGGACGAAGTATGTCAATAATAAAAGCACCGTTTAATTTTGTTCCGCTTTCAAATAAAGTGTATTTCCCTGGGTGGGCAAATCAAATATCTCAAGACATTCCATTTAAAGATGGGAAAAGTGGTTGCATTGATTTAAAAATTACAGCAAAAACGCCTGTTTTTGTACGCAACGGGCATAATAAAGATCAAGCTGAAAAGAAAGATGACGAGTACAAATCTTTTAGTAAGGTAGACGATCGTTATTTTATTCCTGCCACTTCATTAAAAGGCTGCATTAGGAATGTGTTAGAAATCATGAGCTTGTGCAAAATGCAGCTAGATAAGAATGCAATGTTTGCTCAAAGAGATTGGGAAAATAATAAATTATATAATTTAAAAGAAGTAAATGTTCAAAAAACGATTCGTTGCGGATGGTTAAAAGAGGTAGAAGATGGCAACTATAGTATTTCAGATTGTGGTAAACCATATCGCATTAATCACGAGCAGCTTGATAAATATTTCGGTGAAAAAATATTAGCCGAAAAATTCTCAAAAGATGATGGAATTGATTTAAGAAAAGAACAATCTTTAAATGGGAAAGATTATGATCCCAAAATGGCTTCCTATAAATATGCTTTAACTAATGATTATAAATTAGAGGATGTACGTTTTGAAATAGAGGACGATGGTAGTAGAAAGGTCCATTATGATCCTGAAGGCTCTTTGGTCGGTACAATCGTATTTACCGGACAGCCGGATCCGTGGAAAATGCCTCGAAAAATGGGTGGAGGGAAATTTTATGAGTTTGTATTTAAAAAAGATGAAGAAAATGTGAAATATCGTATATCCGAAGAAGAATTCAATCATTTTAAATTCATCTATTCCGATTCACCGGATTGGAAAGAGACAAAGGAAAGACTCAAAAAAAAAGGTATACCCGTCTTCTTTAGAGTGGATGAGAAGAAGAAGAGAGTAAAAGATTTCGGGCTTGCTTATTTATACAAATTGCCCTACGAAAAATCGCCTTACGATTTATTGAGTGAAGACCATAAGAATGACGAAAAGCCTGATTTGGCAGAGTGTATTTTTGGATATACAAATAGTGCCGATAAGAAGTCTTTACGCGGAAGAGTTCAGTTCTCAAATGCTTT
>JALNVG010000036.1 GCA_023227685.1 Bacteroidaceae bacterium | reverse complement strand
GGATTTACATGTGTCAATGGTTGGTGGCGAGCGTGTGAAAATCCGTTTGGCCGATAATTTAAAGGAGGAGAGTTCGCACAGCCTTAGTCTTTCGAGTGATCTTTATCATACTTTTGGTAAGGTCCCGGTCAATTTGCTGATTGAAGGTTTTTATACGCAATTGAATAATGTCTTTGCATTGCAGCGTTTGAATGAAACCGATGATCAGGGAAATACTATTCTTCAACGGTATAATGCTTCCGGTGCAAAAGTGATGGGTATCAATGTCGAATCGAAAATGGTTTTGTCTTCGCTCTTTAATTTGCAGGCTGGTGTTACGTTACAACAAAGCAAATATAAAAAAGCGGAGAAATGGGATGATGATGCACCTGCTGAAAAGAAAATGCTGCGTACTCCTGATTTCTATGGATACTTGATGGCTACGGTTAATCCGATAAAGAGATTTTCTACTTCATTTTCGGGTACTTATACGGGTAGTATGCTGGTTGGTCATTCTGCCGGATCGGGTGTAGATACGCCAATAGCGGTTAATACGCCACATTTCTTTGATTTGGGTGTGAAGTTTTCTTACGACTTACCTTTATTTGATGCTTTTAAAATGAAACTCTATGCAGGTATTAAGAATATATTTGAAGCTTATCAATCAGATTTTGATAAAGGTTATAATCGTGATTCAGGATATATTTACGGACCATCTTTACCCCGTAGTTATTATATTGGAGCAAAAATGATGTTCTGATGCTGATATTATTGCTATAAGAATAAATCTCTAATTTCCTTATATTGAAAAGAACAATGCGGTGCAATTGATATGAATTGCATCGCATTGTCATTTTTAGTTGTTTATCTTGATGGATTTATAAATCTCCCCAATTGCTCAAATCGTAAGAAGCTTCAACTGTTTTTTCAGTAGCATCATCCAGATTCTTAAAGAAGTCCAGTCCGGTCTTTTCTTCAATCCAATCTACAGAACGAAGGTCGGTTACCTCTGGTTCTCCGCTCATTGCTTCATGCTTGAACCAGAAACCAATAGCATAATAAGTTGATTTTCCATTTACAATATCTCTTTTCAGAAGTACTTTATAATAATAATTGGGGACCGGAAGCTTTTTCCCGTCATTACTATTCGTCACATAAGTTACCTTTTCATTTCCACCCACTGTTTGTAATACAGCTCCGGTTACTACGTATATTGTATCGGATGAGGTCTTACACCAGGTTCGTACAAGATTTTCAGTATTTCCCCATCTGTCTGCATTAAATTTATTCAATTGACATGTCATGTTTGAGAAATAGAAAGTTTGTTTGTTGGCTTCGGTAGAAACAGTTCTGTCTGCAGATGGAATCATGTGTCCCCGGTCATAACCGTTGCCCATACCACTAAACATATCCGTCTGATAGGATTGTGGAATTGACGGGTCATACTTCCATGCATCAGTTCGGGATATACTTCCCATATAGAAATTATGTAATGGATAAGCTACCCAGATGGGATACATTTGTTTTTTGTTATAGAGCAGTTCATAGCTGCGTACTTCTTTATTATTCATTGTAAATGAATGATGAATGAACAGTGTAGAGTCATTATCATCAGGAAGTACCGGTAACTCTAATGCTCCGGCATAATATCCACCAGTGGTAATGGTAACTTCGAAACGATTGGTCGTTAATTCTGCATAATCATCATTAGAGGTAAGCAATAATTCTACGCCATTATAGTTGGATACAATGCCTTTGAGTACTCCACTTTTTTGTGGAACACTGATTTTATCAAAAGAAGATCCGCTTTTTGTATAAACGACAAAAGTGTTTCCTAAATTATTTTCGAAATAGATTTTTCCGCTATTGTCAGAAAATGTTTTGCCAAGGTCGTTGTCTGCAACTTGTACATCGGAAACAGCTACATACATGGATTCATAATTACCTGTCAGTAGTTCTGTCATCGTTATGGATTTGGCTGCAATAATTTTTGTAGTGTCTTTTACGATAGAGTCTAATGCAACGTCTTCTAATTGCAATAAGCCGTTGTAAGTGGATAGGGTCGTGTTTTTGAGCGGAACTTCTAACTCATCTCCAAGAGCGAAAGGTGCGGCTGTTGGTGCAGTGGCGAGTCGCAAGGTGATGCCTGCTTCGCCATCGGATATTACAATATTTTGGTAGGACATGTTATTTACGTCGCCGTTGCTGATAACACTGGCTTTAACCCATACATCTTTAGTAATATTCGTACCTGATTCATATCCTCTTAGTGTGGTAAGCGGTATATATGTATGTACAATTGGCGTAGTGATTGTGTCTACTTTTCCGGGGTCAGGATCAAGATGAATGGTCGAATTTCCACCACTACATGAAAATATAATAGGTATTATAAATATAGGAAATAGCAGTAGTCTGCAAAAAAACAATTTTGTCATATGCTCTTTATTTGTATTAATATCTATACAAAGATAGAAAAATTAATGATTTATTCGAATAAAAATTAAAAAAAGAGATACATTATAACGATGTATCTCTTTTTAATAGTTTGTGTTATTAATTAATTGGCATCTTCTACAACTTCAAGAGTGATAGTTAGTATTGTATGTGTTTTAGCAGTACTGTCGTAACTATCATAAGAGACTTTATATACTTGACCTAAATCTAATTCATAGTTCTTTTTTAGAATTTTAGAAATTTCTTCAAAGATGTTTTTATCATCACTGTAGAAGTCTCCATACGTCATCTTGGGATCGGCATAAGTATAGTCACTCTTAAGCAATGTATATTCTACGGTTGGAGCTTTTGTGCTCTCGATAAATTTGAGTGGTTTAACAAATGCCCATGCTTTATCTTTGAAAGTGATTTTTGAGGAAGCTGTTATTGTTGATTGATAAGCTGCCCATGTACCATCAGTCAGTGTATATTCCATGCATTCAGAAGTTGTCTTTTTGCTTGCATAGTATTTATATATGACTGCAACCTTATCACCATTTTTGGCATACGGGTATTTAAGTCCTAAAAAAGTAGGAATATAATCATTAGGAAGTATGGATGATGAGAAATTATTATGACTTCCAGGAGCTCCCATTGAGGTATAATCACTTGTTATAAGAGTATAGATTGTTACACCATCGGGAACAGGAGGGGTGATTTTAGCTTCTTTTATAGTCCATGTTGTACCGTCAAACAAATACCTATCAATTATTTCTTTTAGACCGTTGTCATAGTAATTGTATGAAATGAGTTGTTCTGTATCTGCAGTTGCATTCGGGAATTTCGTTGATAAAAAGGCTGGAAGATAGTCCCCTGGTTTTGCACTATAAGAAAAATCATAATACTTAGCTACATTAACGTTATCTATAGTTTTATAATCATTTGTTGTCATGACATAAACGCTATCGACGAAATCAACAGCTTTACTTAAATAAGATAGTTTACCTCTGTAGTAGTTATAACTAACGGTATATTCGGTTCCTGATTCGCCATAAACCATTTTAGCATCGAATATCTGAGCAAGATTCTCGGCAGGTGTAATGCTTGCAGAGAAGTTCATGTATTTTGAAATCGAAGTATTGGTTGACAATGCATAATCTGCATCTGTCATGGTGTAATTGTCTTCGAAAAGAGTGCGAGCTGCATAAAATTTTGCATCAGCAACAGCTTGTTCGTTTGCTTTATCTACTTCATCATAAATGTCATCCATCGGACTGCATGAAGCAAGTACTAATGTAAATAGTGAAATAATATATACTAATTTTTTCATCATTTTATAATTTATAAGTTATTGTCTGATTAAAATTTTATGCTTAAACTTGTAGACCAAGTACGACCAAAACCATAATAGACTAGGGCATCGGTTGAAGAGTGTGTAGCACCGTCCGTGGCTTTGGAAACGTATTCTGTGTCAAATAAGTTATCTACCATACCATTTAATGATGAATTTAATCCGGCAATTTTGAATTTATAATTGAATCCAAGGTCTACCAAGCCAACATCAGGCAATTTCCAAGAATCTCCTGAGAAACTAGCATCATTTCGTAAGGTAGCATCAAAGTCTGCATAGTTTTTTGCATAGTAAACGTAATCTGCGTTTAATCGCAAATTTGGTAATATTTCATAGTCAGCAGATAAAGAAGCTGTAGTCTGTGCAGAATTTCCTACATGAACATCTTTCATGTATGCAGAAAAACGACCTTTTAAAGTCTGATTATCATCATATACGCTGGCTTGTACGTTATTGGTATATTTCCAATTACCCATAGAAAACATACCATCAATCCTCAATTTTTTTATCGGATGATAATTTGCTGTTAATTCTATGCCTTGGTGTAATTCATTGACACCAGACAGATTGGTAAGTTCTTGTCCGATAGTTTTATGGATGCCTCTATCATTCCATGCCGTATTATATGCTGTAAATGATAAATTGAAATTAGGAAGAGTTAAGTTATATCCGATTTCAGCAGTGATTATTTTTTCATAGCTAGCCTTACTATTTATCTCATTAGTGTAATTAACAAAGACTTCTGCCATGTATGGAGTTCTTTGTACGTAACCACCGTTGGCAAAGATAGTATTAACGTCATCTATTTTATAACTGATTCCGGCTTTTACATTCCATGGATAGAAATTCTGCCAATCGGAAGTTTCATTACCGATAGTGTAATTAAAATAGTCTTGGCGTTTGTAGCTCTTTTGTGCTATGGCGGCTGATAAGAAACCTGTTAACTTATCGGCTGCATATTCTGCTTGTCCGAATAGACCTCCGTAACGTGAAATGCCATTGTCATTATAAGAATATTTGTCGCCTACATATAACCATGTATTGCTTGAACGATTCAAATTCTTTGAAGTATCAAGGAAGAATTGGCCACCTAATAAATCAGAAATTTCTTGATAATGTTTACCCTTATAATAACGGGCATCAATTCCTGCTGTAAATTTAAAATCTTTGTAATTATGAGTTAAATTCGATAATAGTCCGTACCATACATGGTCATTGTGGTTTTCGCCAACTATTGCTTGAGATCCCCCTGCCGTATATGTCTTGTTAGCTTTAGCTACAGCGTCAAAATCAAGTAGTCCGTCTGGTGTACGCATGATTTCCGGATCATCTTTACCCGTCTTGTAGTTTACGGTTAACCATGAGCTCTTGTTACCATTTATGCGACGTCCATAACCTGTGCCGATTGAAGCATACAAAGATGTAGTTAATTGTGTATTGTGGTTAATGTTCCAATAATGGTTCAATTGTGCTTGAGGTTTGTGATATTCATTATAACCATAACCGCCGCCATAAACTTTTCCATCGCGAATTCCATAATCTGAATTATATTTGAATTTATCACGCTGAGTCTTGTATTGAATAATAGTATGTTTGTTACCCCGTTGGTTATGCCATTGCGGGGCACCGGTAATCATAAAAGACAAAGAATGTTGATCATTAATTCTTTTGGAGATTTCAGCAAAATAACTGTATGCGTTGAAATTTGTTCCATTAATGTAACCATCACTTTGAGTATGTGAACCTAATAACGTAACAGCCCAGCCATCTTTAGTAATTCCGGTAGATACCGAAAATGATTGCTTTTGATAGCCGTCGGGGCCTACGCCGAATTTAACAATGCCTCCTTTTTTTGCATCAGTAGATTTTGTAAGAATATTAATTGTTCCACCTACGGAAGAAAGTCCGAGCTTGGAAGCCCCTAGACCTCTTTGTATCTGCATGGTACGTGTTACGTCAGAAAGACCGGCCCAATTAGACCAATAAACTTTGCCGGATTCCATATCATTGACAGGTATACCATTTATTAGTACCCCTACATTATTAGAATCGAAGCCACGTACATATACCGTAGCGTCACCATATCCACCGCCTTCTTTGGAAGTGTAAATAGAAGGAGTGGTTTTTAATATTTCCGGAAATTCCTGGGTGCCTAGTTTTAAGCCTATAGCCTCGCTACTAATAGTTGATACAGAAACCGGTGTTTTGCGGTCTGTTACTATTGAAGCCAAAACTGTCACTTCATCCAGACCTACTGCATCAGTTTTCATCTGAATGGTTCCTAAATCTTTTTTACCGTTAAGAATAATTTGTTGACTAACAAAGCCAACAAAACTTGCTACTAATTTTTTTGCGTTTTTTGGTATCTTTAAAGTAAAGATACCATTAGCATTTGTTATTGTTCCACCGGTTGTACCCTGAATCGAAATGGAAACTCCTGGCAAGCCTATGCCATCTTCTGCACTAACAACTGTACCTGTAACAGAATTTTGTGCTTTTGCGCAAACAAAACCCAACGTACACAAGAAAATCACAATGATAATTTTTTTCATTTTTGTTAAATTAGTTACTACTGTTAGATTGTTATTCTTCTTATTTCTTATTTGTAATATTCTTTAATATTAATAACTTTTATTTTGCAAAAATAGTATAATTTTTTAGAAATAAAATGTTATTTTTGCTATATTTTGAAGATTATTTCATATTTCTTCCATATTTTTTTTAATCGGATGATATATATAGCTAGGTAATAGTTATTGTTTATAAAGTAATTAAAAAAATAATAATTTGTTAGAAAACAATTTCCCCTATTTTTAAAGTGTATAAGATGGTTGATAGTCCTCCCATAATTATAGGCTCCAAAAGTAATTTTATTTTTTTAGAATTATGTGACAATAGTATTAAATTTTAATACTTTGTTTTTTTATTTTTTGTTTATTTACTGTTTTTGTCACCTTTTTTTGATAAGACAATTAATGTGTCTTGTAAGGTTATTAGACAACCTTTTTTCATTGCATCAATTAAAGGAAGTATTTGATCAAGGAAGCTCTTTATTTTTTCTTCTGTGTCGATAATTTCAATCGTGACCGGGATTTTTTCTGAAAAAGTCCAAAACTTATCCGAGCTGAGTTCACTGCTTGAGCCGTAACCCATTATACCCTTGTAAGCTGTTACTCCTGCCAGACCGGCTTTCTTGGCTGCAAAGGCCAAAACTTCATAGGCCGATTCATGTTTTAACTTGTCAGTATTGCTTAGATAAATGCGTAAAATTTTTGCCGATTTAAATTTTTCCATTTTTACAATAGTTTTATTATAGAGTAACCAACGTAAAGCATTATTAATCCCACAAACAAACTTAAAGATGTGTATATAGCAAGATAGAAAAAGTTTTGGTCTTTAAGGAACAAGTAATTTTCGTTCATGAATGTAGAAAAAGTAGTGAACCCTCCGCAAAATCCTACAGTGAGAAATAATCTAAGGTTATTATTCATTAGATGTCCGGTTTCAAATAGTCCATAGAACATACCGATGGCGAAGCAACCAAGTACATTGACAACGAAAGTGCCAAGAGGGAATGAAAGTACTGTACTGCTTTGTACGAATTTAGAAATCAGGAATCGGGTTATACCTCCACTAAGACTACCCATACCAACGAAGAATAGAGCTTTTAACATGATAATTATAATTTTGAAAATGAATAATAAAGAGAGATATCCGTTGTCGGAATATCTCTCTTATTATTTTCCCTTGTCCACTTAGAAAGGTAAATCATCATTGGCTTCATTAGGTGTAAATGCCGGAGTATTGGTGGTAGTAGGTGTCGGCGGTGTGAATCCGCTATCTGCCGATTGTGCGGCAATAGATTCTGTTGTATCTGCAGTTACACGAACAACTTTCCATGCTCTTATGCTATTGAACCAACGGTCCTGCCATTGATGGGCATCAACATCAAAGGATACGGTGATTTCTTCACCCATTTGAATATTAAATTGATCAACCTTATCTGCTCCGAAAACAGTGAAACATAATTTTCTTGGATATTGATCATGATTCTCAACAACGTAGTCTTGTGCCTTCCACTCGTTGCCTGATGTCTTTGAAACTCCACTTTTAGGTTGGAGTATCGCAATTACTTTTCCTGTAAAATCCATATTTTGTTCTTTTAATTTTGGGCGAAGATACAGCTTTTTATGCATTTATCAATTAAATGGGAAGGATTTTTCTTTATAATTGTTGGTTAAGAAGGATTTTTTTTTGTAATTTTGTAGTTTAGAATTTAAAAACATTAATAATCGAATATATGAAATTTATCGTATCTAGTTCGGTTCTTTTAGAACATCTCCAGGCAGAAAGCCGTGTAATCAATTCGAAAAATGCATTGCCGATTTTGGATTGTTTCCTTTTTGAAGTACAAGATGGAACTTTATCAGTTTCGGCATCTGATAGTGAAACTTCAATGGTTACAACTATTGAGGTTAAAGAGTGTGACGAGAACGGACGTTTTGCAATTTCAGCCAAAAATTTGCTTGATGCTTTGAAAGAGATTCCGGATCAGCCGCTAGCATTAGAGATTAATTTGGAAACCTACGAAGTTCAGTTTCATTATCAGAACGGTAAATTTAGTTTAGTAGGGCAGAATGCTGATGTTTATCCGCAAGTTAATCAGATTGGCGATAATGTAATGGAGTTGGAGATGGATGCTCAAATGATGCTAAATGGTCTTAATCGTACAGCTTTTGCTGCCGGTTCCGATGAATTGCGTCCTGTAATGAGTGGTGTCTTTTTTGATATAAAGACAGATAAGATTACATTGGTTGCTTCAGACGGACATATCCTTGTTCGCAATGAATTTTTTAATGCAAACGGAAAAGAAGACTCTTCCTTTATTTTGCCAAGAAAGCCTGTATCTTTACTTAGAAATCTGCTTTCAAAAGAAGAAAATAAGGTTGTTGTTAAATATGATGAGCGTCGTATCTATTTTCTTTTGAGCGATTATCAATTGTTCTGTCGTCAAATCGAAGGACGTTATCCTAATTATAACTCCGTTATTCCGCAAAACAATCCTTATAAGGTTATTGTTGATCGTCAGCAATTGATGGGTGCCTTGCGCCGTGTATCAGTTTTCACTTCCCAAGCAAGTGGCTTATTGAAATTTACCGTAAAAGAAAATGAGCTGACCGTTTCAGGGCAAGATATTGACTTTTCGACATCTGCTGTTGAATCATTGAGCTGTCAGTATACGGGTTCACCTATGAGTATCGGATTTCGATCTACATACCTCATAGATATATTAAATAGTATTTTAAGTAACGAAGTGCAAATTGAACTTGCTGATCCATCGCGTGCCGGACTTATCATTCCAAGCGAACATGAGGAGAATGAAGATTTGCTGATGTTGCTTATGCCTATGATGTTAAATGATTAAATTATAAAAATGAAATTAGATCTAAAGAACCCAATCGTTTTTTTTGACTTAGAAACGACGGGGACAAATATAAATAAAGATCGCATTGTCGAAATTTGTTTGCTCAAAGTATTTCCTAACGGAAATGATGAGACCAAGACCATGCGAATCAATCCGGAGATGCACATTCCGGAAGAATCTTCCAAGATTCATGGAATTTATGATAAAGATATCGTTGGATGTCCTGTCTTTAAGGAAGAGGCAAAGAGTCTGGCCAATTATATTGAAGGTTGTGACTTGGCAGGATTCAATTCCAACCGTTTTGATATTCCGGTACTTGTAGAAGAATTTCTTCGTGCAGGTGTTGATATTGATCTTTCAAAAAGGAAATTCGTTGATGTACAAGTCATATATCATAAATTGGAACAGCGTACTCTTACGGCCGCTTATAAGTTTTATTGCAAGAAGAATCTTGAAGATGCGCATTCGGCCGAGGGCGATACGAGGGCTACATATGAAGTCTTAAAAGCTCAACTCGATTGCTATCCGGATCTTAAAAACGATATTTCATTCTTATCTGAATATTCATGTTTCAATAAAAATGTGGATTTTGCAGGCCGCATGGTGTACGACGAAAATGATGTACCCATGTTCAATTTTGGTAAGTACAAAGGCAAACCTGTTGCTGAGATATTAAAAAATGATCCGGGTTATTATGGTTGGATTTTAAATAGCGATTTCACACTTAATACCAAGGCGATGCTAACAAAAATTAGGCTGAATGCAATGGATAATACTAAAACAAAGTAAGGTGGATTTCACTTATGTTGAAAGGAAAAAAAATTGTTTTAGGCATCACCGGCAGTATTGCTGCATATAAAGCTTGTTATCTGATTCGCGGATTAGTAAAACAAGGTGCAGAAGTGCAGGTGGTAATAACACCGGCCGGCAAAGAATTTATAACTTTACTCACTTTGTCAACGTTGACGGGGAAACCGGTTATAAGCGATTTCTTTGATAGACGTGATGGCTCTTGGCATAGCCATGTTAATCTTGGTCTTTGGGCGGATGTGATGATTATTGCTCCGGCCACAGCTTCTACTATGGCTAAAATGGCCAACGGTATTGCCGATAATATGCTTATTACGACCTATCTTTCTATGAGAGCACCCGTGTTTATTGTTCCGGCCATGGATGTTGACATGTATATGCATCCTTCTACTCAAAACAATATTGAGAAACTTCGTTCGTATGGGAATCATATACTTGAGGCGAAAGAAGGAGAATTGGCTAGTCATCTTGTTGGTAAGGGTAGGATGGAAGAGCCTGAAAATATCATTCTGGCTATTGATGAGTTCTTAGATGGAAATCGTGACTTGGAAGGACAAAAGATATTGATTACAGCCGGCCCAACATATGAGCGTATAGATCCTGTGCGTTTCATCGGTAATTTCTCATCCGGTAAGATGGGGCTTGCTATAGCTGATGAATGTGCCCGTCGGGGTGCTGATGTAACATTGATAGCCGGTCCTGTATCATTACAGACAGTTCATTCGAATATCAGAAGAATAGATGTAGAATCGGCCGATGAGATGTTTCATGCCGTGAAAGAAATATTTGATGAGATGAATGCCGCCGTACTTTGTGCCGCTGTAGCGGATTTCAAACCAAAGCAGATTCTAAGTAACAAGATAAAAAGAGAGAAAGGTGAGCTTTCTATCAAATTAGATCCTACAGATGATATTGCTGCTTATCTAGGAAAAGTGAAGCGGGAAGATCAAAAGGTTGTAGGTTTTGCGCTTGAAACAAATAATGAAGAGGCAAATGCCGTAGGCAAGTTGAAACGAAAGAATTTTGATTTTATTGTTTTAAATTCACTTCAGGATGCCGGTTCGGGTTTTCGTTATGATACGAATAAAATCAGCATTATTGATCGAAGTGGTTGTTCGGACTTTGAACTGAAGCCGAAGACGGAGGTGGCTAAAGATATTATTGACCGATTGGTTGAATTGTTGGCTAAAAGGAAATTGAAAGAATAAAATGTTACGTTCATTATATATTCAGAATTATGCATTAATTCAGGAGTTGGACATTAACTTTGAGTCCGGCTTTTCTGTTATAACGGGTGAAACAGGTGCCGGAAAGTCCATCATATTGGGCGCTGTGGGTCTGTTGCTCGGTCAGCGTGCTGACGTCAAGTCGATAAGAATAGGAGCAAAAAAATGTGTCATCGAGGCACATTTTAATATTGTCGATTATGGCTTGCAACCGTTCTTTGAAGAGTATGAACTGGATTATGCCGATGAGTGTATCTTTCGCCGCGAGTTGTTGATTTCCGGAAAGAGTCGTGCGTTTATTAACGATACACCAGTGGGGTTGTCAGCAATGAAGGAATTGGGCGAACATTTGATTGATATTCATTCACAACACCAGAACTTATTACTTAATAAAGAAGGTTTTCAATTGAATGTTCTTGATATTCTTGCCCGCAATAATGAAACGCTTGATGTTTATCGTCAAGAATTTAACCGATGGAAAAAAACAAAAAAAGAACTCAGTGAGCTAATTGCCAAGGCAGAAAAAAGTCGTGCAGACGAAGATTATATTCGTTTCCAACTTCAGCAACTTGAAGAGGCAAAATTGGTTGAAGGTGAACAGGTGGAGTTAGAACAGGAGTCGGACACTTTGAGTCATTCTGAAGAGATTAAAGCCGGATTATATAAAACCAGTCAGATTTTCGCATCCGAAGAGGGTGGTGTTATTCCTTTGTTAAAAGATTGTTTATCTACCTTGAGTGATCTAAAAGATGTTTACAAACCATCAGAAACTTTATATAACCGTCTTGAAAGTTCATGGATTGAGTTGAGAGATATTGCAGATGAAATATCTTCCGATGATGATTCTGTTGAGTTTAATCCTCAACGTTTGGAAGAAGTGAACAATAGGCTTAATTTGATATATTCATTGGAGCAGAAACACCATGTCAATACCGATACGGCATTAATAGGTATTGTTAAAGATTTTCGTGCAAAGCTTGAAGATATCGTATCTTATGAAGATAGAATTGAAGAATTGAAGATCAGGAATGAAGCTATATATAATAAGGTAAAGGAACAAGCGGATATTCTCACCAAATCACGAAAGATTGCAGCAGTGGAGGTCGAGAAGGCTTTATCTACCCGCCTTGTATCGCTCGGCATGCCTAATGTTCGCTTTCGTGTGGCATTGGAAAGAAAAGAGGAGCCTGGCTTATTAGGCATGGATGCTGTTATCTTCTTGTTTTCTGCCAACAAAAACGGAGTATTGCAAAATATTACCTCTGTAGCTTCAGGAGGAGAAATAGCCCGGGTGATGTTAGCCGTTAAAGCTTTGGTGGCAAGAGCCACACATCTGCCTACGATTATTTTTGACGAGATAGATACCGGAGTTTCCGGTAGTATAGCTGATCGTATGGCAGAAACAATGGAAGAAATCGGGGGGAAGGATCGTCAAGTCATTAGTATTACTCATCTTCCTCAGATTGCTGCTTACGGGCGAGTACATTATGTGGTATATAAAAAAGATAGTGATACGGAAACAAATAGCCATATCCGTCGGCTTACGCGTGATGAGCGTATAGAGGAGATTGCTCATATGTTGAGTGGAACTAAAATTACAGAGGCTGCTTTAGATAATGCCAAGTCACTCTTGGCATCACATGGAAATTAATGTTTTAAACTAATAATAAATAGAAATCGTGTACGATAAAAGTGAAATGATATTTGGCGTACGGCCAGTGATTGAAGCCGTGGAAGCCGGTAAGGAGATAGATAAGATTTTGGTGAAGAAGGACATACAAAGCGATCTGTCTAAAGAACTCTTTACGGCTTTGCGAGACAAGATGATTCCCGTGCAACGTGTGCCGGCCGAGCGCTTAGATCGTATAACTCAAAAGAATCATCAAGGGGTGGTAGCGTTTATTGCTGCTGTTGAATATCAGAATATAGAAAATTTGACTCCACTTCTTTTTGAAGAAGGCAAAGATCCTTTTTTTGTTATGCTTGATGGTATAACAGATGTTCGTAACTTCGGTGCTATAGCGCGTACCTGCGAATGTGCCGGTGTAGATGCTGTAATACTTCCTATGCATGACAGTGTAAGTGTAAATGCCGATGCCATGAAAACTTCAGCCGGTGCGTTGCATACATTGCCCGTTTGTAGGGAACAAAGTTTGAAAACGGCTTTGCAATACCTTAAGGATAGCGGCTTTCATATCATAGCTGTTCATTCAAAGGCAGTAAATGATTATACTGTAGCTCAATATTCCGGTCCGGTTTGTTTAGTTATCGGTTCAGAAAGTGCGGAGATATCTCCTGAGAATCTTGAATTCTGTGATGAACAGGTGAGTATTCCAGTTTTCGGCAAGATTGAGTCGCTCAATGTTTCTGTATCCAATGGTATATTGCTCTATGAAGCTTTGAAACAGAGAAATAAAAAATGATAATATTATATTTATGATGATCAAAAAAATATGAAGAAAAATTTAATGCTTGTTTTGGTCTTTTGTTTGTTGGCTCCATGTCTTATGGCACAAGGAACGCCGAAGTGGGTGAGTAAAAAGAAGGCAGCAGTCTTTTCTATTATTACTTATGATAAGAATGAAAAGATGTTGAATAGTGGCAATGGCTTCTTTGTCTCAGAGGATGGGGTAGCATTATCTGACTATAGTTTGTTTAAAGGTGCCTCAAAAGCAGTAATAATCAATGATCGAGGAGAGAAGATGCCGGTTGAGAAAATTCTCGGAGCTGATGATTTATATGATGTAGTCAAATTTCAGGTAGGAATTACTACAAAACATGTGCCGGCGTTAACTCTGGCTACGACTCCTGCAACTGTGGGCAGCACCGTTTTGATACTCCCATATTCAACTCAGAAAAGTATTGCTTGCGCAATGGGTAAAGTTAAGTCGGAAACGAAGATTGACGGAAAATATTCATATTTTACACTTGATATGGGGCTCAAAGACAAGATGGTGAGTTGTCCTTTGATGAATATTGATGGAGAGGTACTTGGTCTAGTACAAAAGTCAGCCGGAGTTGATTCGGCAACTATTTGCTATGCCGTAGATGTCAATTTTGCCATGTCTAAAAAAATAACGGCATTATCTTTCAATGATGCAGTACTTAAAGGCATTGGTATTAAAAAGGAATTACCTGATACAGAGGAGCAGGCTTTGGTTTATTTGTTTATGGCTTCTTCGCAAGTGTCAGTTGTTGATTATAATAATTTATTGAATGATTTTATTCAAGAATATCCCAAGAGTTCTGAAGGATATATACGTAGGGCAGGATATTATATTGCTCAATCCAAAGGAGATGAATCAATATTGGGTAAGGCTGATAATGATTTAAAGACAGCTTTGAATGTTGCTCAAAATAAAGATGATGCAGAATATAATGTAGCTAAGCTGATTTATCAATACCAATTGGGTACTCCCCAAAAAACTTATAAAGACTGGACGCTGGATAATGCACTTGAGCATGCTCGTAAAGCTTATGAGATCAATCCCGTACCGGCTTATGAGCAGCTAGAAGGAGATATTTCTTTTGCTCAAAAAAAATATATGGAGGCTTATACTTTTTATGATAAAGTAAATCATTCTAATTTAGCCTCATCGGCTACCTTCTTTAGTGCTGCCAAAACCAAACAGATGCTAAAGGCGGATAATAAAGAAGTTATAGCATTGATGGATAGTTGTATTGCATATTGTAAGCAACCCATCACTTCCGTTTCTGCACCTTATTTGTTGGAACGTGCACTGGTGTATATGCAAGCGGATAGTGCACGCGCAGCCATGCTTGATTATGATGCTTATTACAAGGCAGTGAATGGTGATGTAAACGATTTGTTTTATTATTATAGAGAACAATCAGATAATAAATGTCACCAATATCAACGCGCTTTGGATGATATAGCTAAGGCTGTGGAGCTTAATCCGAAAAGTGTGATTTACCGTGCGGAACAGGCCGTGGTTAACTTGCATGTAGGCCGTTATGAAAATGCTATCAGAATATTGAATGATGCTATTGTTATTGATCCGACATATTCTGAAGCATATCGATTGCGTGGCATTTGCCAATTACAACTCAAAAGTAAAACTGATGCATGTGAAAGTTTTCACAAGGCAAAAGAGCTGGGTGATACCAATGTCGATTCGCTTATTGAAAAGTATTGTAAATAATCCAGACTCCCAAAATATTTGAATTTACAACAAGAGTTAGCCGCATAAAAACAAGAGTTATATAGAAAACTCCTGTTCTTATGCGGCTAACTTTTGTTGTAATTCAGGTTATGTTGCGCAAGTAATAAATTAATTATAATTGCGCTGTTAAAGTCATATAATTAAACAATGGTAACAACCTCCTCAAACCCACGTCTGTATGCTTTGGGATAGAGT
>JALNVG010000035.1 GCA_023227685.1 Bacteroidaceae bacterium | reverse complement strand
TTCAGCTTTACGGCAAGCGATGACTGGTCCGCCAATAGTGACAAAAGTTGGTGTGTACTTAACAAAAAATCCGGCATAAATGGCATAAATTCTCTCAGCATCACAACAAGTGCCAACACAACCAAATCCACAAGAATAGCTACGATAACGGTTGGCACCAAAAACCATTCTTCCACTACTTCTTTTACTATTTCTCAGGCACCTCAGAATTACAAAGACAAAGGATATACCGCTTTAAACCAAAAGGTCGACACTTATCTTCAAGAAAAGTATCTCTGGAACAACGAATACGAAACTCTCACCCGAAATTACAACCAGAATTACAAAGATTTCTTAAACAAAACGTTGATGAGTATGACCACCAATACGTTGGATAAAAAATTTAAGAACAAAAATGATTCCTCTCTTTTCTCCTACATTAGAGAAAAAGCCTATATTTCCTTAACCACTTCAAATATTTTGACACGCACTACTTCATCAAAATACAAGAGACTAACCTATAGCTTTGGACTTTTCCGATTACAATCATCATTTTCAAATGCAGAAAAAAATAAAATAAAATTTTATATCAAAGGCGTTTATAAAGATTCTCCAGCAAGTGAAGCAGGCTTTAAAAGAGGGATAATAATTACAAAAATTAATGGAAGACGTCCCACTCTTTCCAATTATAAGAACGATTATCTCTCATTGATAGAACCAAGTTCTATCTCCACTGTTACCATCGAAGATTCGAAAGGTAAGAGCTACACCCTCACTTCAAAAGCAATATATGAGAATCCTATACTTTGCGATACAGTGCATACTACCGGTAGTCATATCATCGGCTATCTGTCATATCAAGCATTTGACATGGGATTTAACGAAGAATTATATAATGTTTTTAAAAAATTCAAAAGTAAAGGCGTCACGGATTTAATACTCGACCTTCGTTATAATCTGGGAGGCTATGTTAAATCCGCCAATCTAATGTCCACTTTTATCGCCGGAAGCAATTGTAAGAACAAGGTCTTTGAATCCTTCAGATTCAATGCTACACGAATGAAAGATTATAGCGAACGACCTAAAGATTACTTTGATTACAACAAAAGTGATTATCTCAATGAATCACCCTCAACCGTTGCTTTAAATTTAAAAAAAGTTTATATTATCATATCAGGAAGTTCATATTCTGCAAGCGAGCTTGTCATCAATGCATTGAGGGGCATTGATGAGAACGTGATTCTTATCGGCACAACGTCCGGAGGCAAAAATGTCGGTATGGAAAGTACTGAAATCACTTATAATGGAGCTACTTATGAACTTTATCCTATTACCTTCCAAAGTTACAATGCAAAAGGTGAAAGTAACTATTCCTCGGGATTCAACCCAAATTATAAATTAGACGAGGCCAACCTGAAAGGTGATAATTATTTCGATAGTCTAACGGATTTCGGTGATATTACTGAACCGCTTTACGCCAAAGCTGCAACTTTAATTACAGGAAACATATCAAAAAGAACAAAAACTCGTACTACAAGAAACATTCATAGCATGAGATCAATTACATATACGGAATTATCTCATCCACGACTATCGGGTATGATTAAAATAAATAATGAATAAAGAACATTTGCCAAAAAACAATATAAACAATACAAAATAAAAAAATTATCTCGCGAAATTAAAATATACGATAGGAATCGCGTATATTTGTACGAGATTACATGAATGCATGATGATAAAGTACAAAAGAATTCTTTTAAAGCTCAGCGGCGAAAGCCTGATGGGCGAAAAGCAATACGGTATCGACGAGAACCGATTAGCAGAATATGCAAAACAGATAAAAGAAATTCATGAACAAGGCCTGCAAATAGGCATCGTGATTGGTGGCGGAAATATTTTTCGCGGACTTAATGGCGCAAGCAAGGGCTTCGACAGAGTTAAAGGCGATCAAATGGGGATGCTGGCTACAGTTATCAACAGTTTAGCCTTGAGTTCAGCACTTGTTTCTATGGGTACAAAGGCACATGTTCTAACTGCTATCCGCATGGAACCCATCGGTGAATTTTATAATAAATGGAAAGCCATTGAATACATGGAAAAAGGTGAAATTGTTATCATATCAGCAGGAACAGGTAATCCTTTTTTCACCACCGATACAGGATCTTCTTTACGTGGCATAGAAATAGATGCAGATATAATGCTAAAAGGAACCCGTGTTGATGGTATATACACGGCCGATCCCGAAAAGGACCCTACAGCAACAAAATTTCACGACATTACTTATGATGAAGTATTAAAACGCGGACTTAAGGTTATGGACCTTACCGCTATGTGTATGTGTAAAGACAATAATCTTCCAATTATCGTCTTTGATATGGATACGCCGGGCAACTTAAAGAAATTGTTAAACGGCGAAAACATTGGCACACTTGTTCATAATTAACAACTGTTTGATCTAAATTATAAACGGACATATCATTTATGGTATGTCCGTTTATAAAACAAGATTATGCTAAGTCGTAAAACCAAGGGGTATTTGTATGGTATAATTGCTGCTGTCATATACGGCACCAACCCCCTTTTTGCACTTCCGCTATATTCCATCGGGATGAATGCGGAAACCATACTGTTTTATCGTTATGCATTGGCTATTATCATTATGGGAGTGATAATGAAGATCATGCACCAGCATTTTGCCATTCATAAAACAGATGTCGAATCACTATTTCTCATGGGTATAATATTTGCACTCTCGTCATTACTACTTTTTATGACTTATAATTACATGGGCGCGGGTCTGGCCACAACCATGCAATACGTTTATCCGATAATGGTTGTTATTATTATGTCCACATTCCTAAAAGAAAAGATCACACTTACTACTACACTTTCCATCATCTTGACTCTCTCCGGAATTCTTTTGCTTTATCATGGGAAAGGAGAACAGCTCTCTGGAACCGGTACAATACTGATCATGCTTTCAGCACTACTATATGCTCTATACATCGTAGGTATAAATTTATCAACACTAAAAACAATGTCGACCATCAAACTCAGTTTCTATACGCTGGTATTCGGAATTTTAGTTTTATTTGTACGACTTCGTTTAGGTTATGATCTCATCCTGCCACAGCCTCAAACATGGAAATATCTAATAGGCCTAGCCATCTTTCCAAGTAACGTTTCACTAATATGCACAGCTCTAGCCATCCATAATATTGGATCAACTAAGGCATCTATACTCGGAGCTTTTGAACCGGTAACCGCTGTAATCATCGGTGTCATTCTGTTTCACGAAACATTAACACCAAGAATTATTTTAGGTATTGCCATCATCATTTCAGCAGTCTCTTTGCTTGTTCTAGGCAATTCTATAGCAAAAAAGAAGAGGAAGCTGTTGCTAATCAAAAAAAAATAACTATTTTTGCTTTGTATTTAGCATCAATATCTATAATAGCAAACAAATTATCAACATCATGGAAGACTTAAAGACTTATATCGATAAAGCGCAAGAGAAAATGGACCTGGCCATTATGTATCTGGAAGATTCACTGGCACACATCAGAGCCGGAAAAGCAGACGTCAGACTATTGGACGGAATCAAAGTTAACTCTTATGGTAGCATGGTTCCTATCAGCAATGCTTCATCCATTTCCACTCCCGATGCACGCAGTATTGCTATCAGACCATGGGATAAAAGTATGCTTCACATTATAGAAAAAGCCATTATCGATTCTGACTTAGGCATTATGCCTGAAAACAATGGAGAAATCATCCGTATTGGCATTCCCCCGCTAAACGAGGAACGGCGTAAAGATTTAGGCAAGCAATGCAAAAGCGAAAGCGAGACAGCAAAAGTAAGTGTACGCAATGCACGCCGCGAATCTATTGATGCTCTGAAGAAGGCTGTTAAAGAAGGAATGCCTGAGGATTCACAAAAAGAAGGTGAAGAAAAGATTCAAAAAATTCACGACAAATATATCAAAGATATTGATGCTATTCTTGAAAAGAAAAATAAAGAAATTATGACTATATGATATCATCCGAAAGAACGTGCAAGGTTTAGTAGTCAAGAATACCGGCAGCTGGTATCAGGTCAGAACAGATGACGATAAATTAATCGAATGTAAAATTAAGGGAAATTTTCGTCTTAAAGGTATTCGGAGTACTAATCCGGTAGTCATCGGTGATAGAGTACAAATTATTACAAATACAGAAGGTACAGCTTTCATCAATGAGATAAAAGATCGAAAGAATTACATCATCAGACGCGCACCGAATCTTTCAAAATTATCACATATACTTGCGGCCAATATAGACCAGGTTTTACTTCTTTTCACCATTAATCATCCGGAAACTTCCACTCTTTTTATTGACCGTTTCCTAGCTTCTGCCGAAGCATATAGCGTACCGGTAAGACTCATCTTCAACAAAATGGATTTGTATAAAGAAGACGAACTTCATTATGCGGATTCATTAATCCGACTTTATACACAAATCGGCTACCGATGCTACAAGGTTTCTCTAAAAAAAGGAGAAGGGATTGAAGACATCAAGTCGGAACTCAAAGATAAAATCACTTTGCTTTCAGGTCATTCGGGCGTAGGAAAATCCACTTTGATTAATTATATCCAACCGAACTTGAATCTCCCGACGGGTGAAATATCGAGCAGCCATGATAAAGGCAAACATACCACAACTTTTTCGCAAATGTTTCCTCTTGAAAATAGTAACGGATACATTATAGACACACCAGGCATCAAGGGTTTTGGTGTTATTGATATGGAAATCAATGAAATAAGCCATTACTTTCCCGAGATATTTAAAACCTCTTCCCAATGCCGATTCGGGAACTGCACCCATCGTCAAGAACCCGGGTGCGCCGTACGCAAGGCAGTAGAAGATCACTTCATTAGCGAATCACGATATGCTTCTTATCTAAATCTTCTAAAAGATAAAGAAGAAAACAAATACAGAGAAGCATACTAATAAGTCCACCTTAATTTAGTAACCATGAAAAACGTTTTTTTCCTTTTACTTCCACTTTTCTTCTTTTTTGAAGGAACTTCAGCTCAAGACACAAGCATAGACAAATCAAAAGACAACTACAAATCATGGGTACATTGTGCTCCCAAATTTGATGATCTTTTTTTCAAAACCCAAGAAGCTACACGTATCGGCAACAATGTTCTACTCTACCAACAGACAACTGGTGGATGGCCAAAGAACATCAATATGACTGCCGAGCTGACTGAAAAAGATAAGGCCAATGCCATTCAACAGCAAAGTAATATCAATTTAAGTACCATTGACAACAATGCTACAACAACAGAAATTAAATATCTTGCACGACTGTATCAGGCAACAAATCTTAAGACATACAAAAATGCCGTAATCAATGGCATCAATTATCTTTTCAAAGCCCAATATAACAATGGCGGATGGCCTCAATTTTATCCAAGACCGGTAGGATACTACATCCAAATCACCTATAATGACAATGCCATGGTAAATGTTATGAAACTTTTAAGAGATGTATATAAGAAAAAATCACCTTATGCCTTCATACCTGATTCCATTTGTCAAAAAGCCAAATCGTCTTTTGACAAAGGTATCGAATGTATATTAAATACTCAAGTACGCAATAAAAAAGGAGAACTGACAGTGTGGTGCGCGCAGCATGACAAAAATTCATTGAAACCATGCAAGGCACGTGCTTATGAGCTTCCATCACTTAGCGGTCAAGAATCCGACGGTATTGTACTATTGCTCATGGGTATAAAGCATCCGTCCCAAAGAATTACCAATGCCATTAAAGGAGCTATTAAATGGTATAATGAATCAGAAATTAAAGGATTGAAAAAAGAATTTTTCACCAATTCAAAAGGCAAAAGAGATTTTAAAATGATACCCTGCGACAATTGTCAACCGATGTGGGCAAGATTCTACGATCTTGATACCAATCGTCCATTTTTTTGTGACCGAGATGGAATAAAAAAAGACGATATCTCCCAAATTGGATATGAACGAAGAAACGGTTACAAGTGGTATAATAAAGATGGTTTTACCGTATTGGGAAAATACAAAAAATGGAAAGAGAAAAATCTGAAATAAAACAATAAAAAGAAGACGTCTGACATGTATATGCCAGACGTCTTCTTTTTTTATACAGAATCAGTTATTTTTCACCGCAAGTACAACGAGGTTTTATCTGTTTAAAGAAATCATTGCCCTTATCATCAACAAGAATGAATGCAGGAAAATCCTTGACTTCGATCTTCCAGATAGCTTCCATACCCAATTCCGGATATTCCAGACACTCTATGCTCTTTATGTTATTCTGAGCAAGCACTGCAGCAGGACCTCCGATGGAACCAAGGAAGAAACCACCATATTTTTTACAAGCATCAGTAACGACCTGCGTACGATTGCCTTTTGCCAACATAATCAAACTACCGCTATGGCTCTGAAACAAGTCAACATACGGATCCATACGATTTGCTGTTGTCGGTCCCATTGAACCGCAAGCCATACCTTTTGGCGTTTTTGCCGGACCGGCATAATAAATAGGATGATCTTTTATATATTGAGGAAGATCTTCACCACGATCCAACCGTTCTTTTAAGCGTGCATGAGCAATATCACGACCTACAACAATCGTTCCCGTTAAAGACAGACGTGTAGAAACCGGATATTTGGTAAGTTCATTTAAAACATCTTTCATCGGCTGGTTCAAGTTTATCTCTACGGCATTTCCCTCACCGGCTTTGCGAAGCTCATCAGGGATCAAACTTCCGGGACAATCATCCAGCTTCTCAATCCAGATACCATCTTTATTAATCTTACATTTAATATTACGATCGGCCGAGCAAGATACGCCAAGCCCTACAGGACAAGATGCGCCATGACGAGGCAAACGAATAATACGCACATCGTGAGCAAAATACTTACCCCCGAATTGTGCACCAACACCTATTTTATAAGCTTCCTGAAGTACTTGTTTCTCTAATTCAATATCCCTGAAAGCACGTCCGTATTCATTACCGGAAGTAGGCAAGTTATCATAATAATGTGTTGAAGCCAACTTTACGGTCATCAGATTTTTCTCAGCAGAGGTACCGCCGATAACAAATGCGATATGATAAGGAGGACAAGCCGCAGTGCCCAAAGTCTTCATCTTCGAAACCAGGAACGGTAAAAGAGTTGCTGGATTCAATATAGCCTTTGTTTCTTGATAAAGATAAGTTTTATTGGCAGAACCACCACCCTTTGTTACACAAAGGAATTTGTATTCCATACCTTCGGTAGCCTCAATATCTATTTGTGCAGGCAAGTTACATTTAGTATTTACCTCATCATACATAGTAAGGGGTGCATTCTGGGAATAACGTAAATTTTCCTCAGTATATGTTTTATAAACGCCAAAAGAAAGTGGCTCTTCATCACAATAGCCAGTCCAAACCTGTTGACCCTTCTCGCCATGAATAATAGCAGTACCGGTATCTTGACAGAAAGGGAGCACACCCTTGGCAGCGATTTCTGCATTACGCAAAAATGTCAGGGCCACATATTTATCATTCTCACTAGCTTCAGGATCACTCAAAATCTTGGCAACTTGCTCATTGTGCGAGCGGCGAAGCATAAAAGAGACATCGCGAAAGGCTGTATTGGACATTTTAGTCAAGCCTTCTTTTTCTACTTTCAAAATAGGTTTCCCTTCAAATTCACTTACTGAAACAAAATCTTTAGTAAGTAAATAATACTCAGTTGTATCCGGGCCCAAAGGGAACATGGGCTGATACTTAAAAGGAACTGTAGCCATAACTTTTATTTTTTTTACTTGAAATATTCGTTGAACAAAGATAACCGTTTATATCGAGAATCAGAAATTAAAAAATAAAAAATAACATTCATTCTTCAACCTTTGATTTCAAACGATTAATCAGTTCATCACCAAGCGCCGTCTTCACCTCAATATGTTTGAGCACAGTTTTTACAAAGAGATTACTCTCAAAATCACCACGCACCTGTTCAAAATCGAGCTTCCGCTCATCATGCGACCCATCAGCACCAAATCCCGTCATGGCAGAAAGAGAAAATTCTTTCTTCGCATCCTCATAAACCATCTTGTCAAGATCAACCACAGACTTTTTCCACTCTTCCACAATAGCTATCACATCATTTATGGTAATTTTGTCGGGATCAAGATGATAAAACTCAAGTATCTTGCCATATGCCCAAGTCCATTCGTAAATATAATAGTTTTCGTGCGTCTGTTTGAAACGCAAGTTTATATCAGCAAGACGGTTAACCTTTCCAGATTCTATATCAATCAAAAGTTTCTCCACTTCGCTCTTTGGTGCAATCAGTCCGGAAACATCCACCCATTCTCCTGATCCTATTTCCGTATTAGGTTTCAAGCGCAGACGAATTTCTTCATCAAAGCGAAACATCCTACCCTCCAAGCGCTTAATAATTGAATTACCAAGAAACTTACGAATGGCCATCTCATAAAACTGAATACCGTTATTCAAAGAAGAGTTCCGGATTTTCGCACTCTGATAAGAATAAATCTCTGAAGTTTCACCGGACACACGTTTCAAATCCTTCAAGATATCAATACCCTTAAACATCTTTTGAATAGTATACGGACTCAATAAATTATAATTAATAAAATCAAGTTTGTTCGTATCCGTACGTTTATCCCGTTTGGGCCATTTCTGCGCATCACGAATAGTACCAACGCTACGCAAATTAACACCGGGCACCAAGTATGTCGTATTCTGTTCCTCTATAAGGTAAGAAAACGGAAGATTTGAAGTATCGGCATGATAGACATGACGCCCCATGACAAGAGAAAAAGCACCAACACGTGCCGGCCAAAGAATATATGAATCAGAAGCCGTCTTCGCACCCCTTTCGAGCGTTCCCTGATGAATAGGTCCAAGCTTATACATGTGATTACTTTGATTTGAGCCGGATCCCGCATTCATAAATGAAAACATGCCCGCAATAAGTAACGTGGACTTATGATGCGTAACCGTAAACGGGCCCGCAAAGATTGCACACGCCTCGCCATTTTCGCCCTGGCAGTTACTAAAAAACAAAGAATCGGAAGCAGAATAGCTATGCCCCAGCTTACAAGCCTGACCAACAAAGCAACGAGTCAACACCGTACCGTCTTCAACCTGACTTCCTGAAGAAATTATAAAATCGTCACAAATCACCCCGTACCCTATTTCAACCGGAGCCAATTCATTACTGTTAATCGTTCCATTTGACAAGCGGTTTGCACCGCAAATCGAACAATAATCACCAATACGTACATTCTTTAAAAGACTTGAATTGATAATTGAGACATGACTGCCGATAGTTCCTATGGCTGAAGCATGTTTATTGGAATAAAATTCCGTTATAGCTTTCATCCGATTAATCAATTCAGGACGGTGCCGATATAAAGCTTCGATATAAGCCTGCTGAGCAGACAATTTATCATTGATATAAACCTCTCGCCCACCGGTTTCATTCATAACGGCAACAGCAACACCATTACCAAATGTTGCCTGACCATCGACCAATATCATATCTACATTCTCGATAAAAGTATGATCGCCAATATCATAATTAGCAATATAATTCTGAATGTTATCAATACAACAATCATCACCAACCGTCACGTTATGTAACGAAACATCCTTCAGTCCCGAATGTTTTTTGATGCCACCCGGTAAATCAAAAGCACGGTTGAAAGCCCCTATTTTAACATTCCCGGAGAAACGGGTTCGGCTAACATACTTAACATGAAAACCATCAGAAACTAATATTTTACTCCAGTCATCAGCATGACAAAATTGTTCCTTTAAAACAAGTATCTCATCATCAGTTAAATTTCTATACACTCTTTCCATTGATTACTCAAGATTACACCGCACACGGCACAATAATGCCGATAATTATTTAACATCATTATCATCATAAGTTTGATATAAGAAGTCATTATACGGATATTTCTGAACATGCAATTGCTTTACTTTTTTATAAAGCACATCCTTTAATTCTTCCAGATTCGTATGATTGCAGGCAGAAATAAACAAACAATTGTCTTCCATTTTTGCCATCCACGTCTTCATCAACTCTTCAAGTGTTAAATTTTCTTTTGTTTTGGGGGTAAGGTCATCATCATCTTTCTTGACGAAAGTATATGCATCAATTTTATTAAAAACAAGAATAACAGGCTTTCCACTACAGCCAAGATCTGCAAGCGTCTTATTAACCACATCTATTTGTTCCTCAAAGTTTGGATGAGAAATATCAACCACATGTATCAACACATCGGCCTCAAGCACTTCTTCTAGGGTAGAATGAAATGATTCTATAAGATCGGTAGGCAGCTTGCGTATAAAGCCAACCGTATCAGTAAGTAAAAGGGGGAGATTAGCAATCACTACCTTACGGACAGTTGTATCCAGTGTAGCAAAAAGTTTATTCTCGGCAAAAACATCACTTTTGGCAAGTAAATTCATCAATGTAGATTTCCCAACATTGGTATAACCCACAAGAGCCACACGAATAAGCTGACCGCGGTTTTTACGCTGCGTAGACTTCTGCTTTTCGATGTCTTTTAGTCGATCCTTCAACAACGACATACGATTTAATATAATACGGCGGTCCATTTCGAGCTGCGTCTCACCAGGTCCACGAAGGCCTACCGTTCCACCGGTACCACCACCTTGGCGTTCAAGGTGAGTCCAAAGTCGTTGCAAACGAGGTAACATATATTTATATTGTGCCAACTCCACTTGCGTCTTAGCATCGGCCGTCTGGGCACGCATAGCAAATATATCAAGAATCAGAGAAGTACGATCAAGTATTTTTATATTTAATACTTTTTCTATATTACGAATCTGCCTCGGCGATAGTTCATCATCAAAAATAATCATACCAACTTCACGTTCGGCATCCTCCTCGTTCTTCACATATTCGGCCAACTCTTCCAGTTTTCCTTTTCCAACATATGAAACAGAATTGGGCATATTCAACCTTTGCGTAAAGCGTTTAACCACTTTTGCGCCAGCCGTTTCGGCAAGAAAGGCCAATTCATCAAGATATTCATCCGTCTTCCTCTCATCCTGGTCGGCAGTGATAACGCCTACAAGTATAGCTGTTTCAGTTTGGGCTTCAGATATTACAAATTCTTTCATATTTCTTTATTCAAAATAAGCTACAACAAACATACATTATTTTCTCCTCAAAAACAAATAAGCAATCCTAAAAAGAATTATTTCTCAAGTATCTCAACCAATTCCCGAAGATCATCAATAACAAATGTGGGACGAAACGGAAAATCCTTTAAATCGGCTACATTATAAAATGTTTGATCCATTCCAACCTCCTTGGCCCCAACCATATCCGCTTTCCAGCTATCACCAATAAGCAACGAATCGCGCAATTCCGACTGAGTAGCCGAAAGTGCAAAATAAAAAATCTCAGGTTTGGGTTTATTCATTCCAATATCATCAGAAAGGATCGTTTTCTCAAAATATCCATCAATACCCGCCGAACACATCTTTTTACATTGTAATTCGCGAAAACCGTTTGACAAGATATAAAGGTGAAATCGCGGAGCCAAAGTCTCAAGTATCTCTCTCGCATAAGGCATCAGCCTTTTTTTTGTAGCGATAATAGAGAAGAATTCATCACGTATTTTACCCGCTAAAACAGAATCATCAACACCTACGCTATCCAATGGATAGCGAAAGCGTTGATGATTTAACTCGTCTTTTGTAATTCCTCCGACTTCATATGACTTCCACAACTCCATGTTGCGCTTTTGATAAATCGAATAGAATTGCTTAAAAGAATCAAAGAATCTCTTTAAATCAAGATTATCGTATATCTCCTCAAAAGTTTCCTGTGCATTTACAGAAAAAGCCCAAAGCGTATCATCCAAATCAAAAAAAAGATTCTTATACTTCATTTATCTTACTTTGATAACCAAATATTTGGATATACTCCAAAATTCTTTCGGATTGGTTATCTTCAAAGTCAGTTCCTTGTTTTCATCCTTTGCCAATTCATAAGTTCCGGCCGGATGAGTAGTCAACACTTCAGCATGCTTAGCAAACAATTTGATTTCCTTTGTTGTGCGAATATCTATCTGCGTGAAATAGCTATTATTGAAATCAGCACTATGTAACACATCTCCGCCTTGAAGGATTCTTTGTTTCTTTAATTCAGATTTGGTACCGAATACAAACCAGGCAGCATTCAAGCTCTTATCTTGCTGAGCAACAGTTTTGGCCTTAGCTTCATTTTGAGCTGACAAATCTTCCTTATCAGTAGTTAAATTAGTTACGGCAGCATCCAATTCATTAATGCGAATATTCTTAGCAGCCAATTCGGACTGTAGTTCTTCGATTTGTTTCTGCTTCTCCTCCAATTGATCAGTCAGTGCCTGAATTGCTTTTTTAAGCTGTACGGATTTATAATTGCCCCTTTTGAGCATATCCTTTAACCTAGAAATCTGTTCACGATTTTCTTGCATCTGTTTAGAAATAAACTCGATGTCCGAAACCATCGTTTGTTTGGCATCCTGAGAATTCTCGGCATACGTTGTACGCTGCAAATTCACACGATTCTCGGCCTCACTAATCTTGCGAAAACCATCCTGTACATCATTGAATGTAGCCATCATATCATTCAAAGAAGAATCACGTTGGCTCAATTGCACCTTCAAGGAATCATTTTCAGATTTCAATTGTTTATCACCATGCATTCCGCAGGATGCTAACATAGCACCACACGCAAAAAGAATTATCAACTTCTTCATAACATTCATTTTTAAAATTATCAATATCTATAAAAACAATTCACTCATAAGTTCCAGCAAGCACAATTACAAATTCACCGCGCGGCTCCACTTCACTAAAGTGTTGCACCAACTCAGATAAAGTGCCACGTATCGTTTCCTCATGTATTTTAGATATCTCACGGCTAACCGAAACCAGCCTTTCCGGCCCGAAATATTCTACAAACTGCACTAAAGTTTTCAATACACGATAAGGCGATTCGTAAAAGACCATTGTTCGCGGTTCTGCAACCAAAGATTTCAAACGCGTCATGCGTCCCTTTTTCTGAGGCAGAAAGCCCTCGAAACAAAATTTCTCATTCGGAAGGCCGGAATCAACCAATGCCGGAATTAAAGCCGTAGCACCCGGAAGACATTCCACCTCCACCTCATTACGAACACACTCACGAACAAGTAAAAAGCCCGGATCGGAAATACCCGGCGTACCGGCATCGGAAATCAACGCTATATTCTCACCGGCTTTTATACGGCTCACCACTCCTTCCGCCTTTTGATGTTCATTAAATTTATGATGAGACTGCAATGTGTTTTTAATGTCATAATGTTTCAATAACACACTTGAAGTTCGCGTATCTTCCGCAAGAATCACATCAACCTCTTTTAGCACTTTCACGGCACGATAAGTCATGTCATCCAAATTACCAACAGGGGTAGGTACTACATACAATTTCGCCATATTTCCAAATCTTTCTTCCAAACTTAAGACTACAAATATAAAAATAAATTATGATATAAATATCATAAAGCAAACAAAAGTATTACTTTTGCATCAAAACATATTCTTAAAGAAAATGGCATTATTTTTTGAAAACCATAATAAAGAAACCTCGCATCGGGGAAGAATAGAAGTAATTTGCGGCTCTATGTTTTCAGGAAAGACAGAAGAGCTCATACGCCGTATCAGACGGGCAAAGTTTGCCAAACAGCGAGTGGAAATATTCAAGCCGTCAATAGACATACGCTATTCCGAAGAAGACGTCGTATCACATGACAGCCACACCATTTCTTCAACCCCGGTCGATTCTTCAGGAAGCATCCTTCTCTTATCTTCCGAAGTAGACGTGGTAGGAATTGACGAGGCACAATTCTTCGATAAAGGAATTGTAAGAATATGTAACCAAATTGCCGACAATGGGACACGTGTCATTATTGCCGGACTGGATATGGATTTCAAGGGTAAACCCTTCGGAGCAATGCCCGAATTATGCGCCATAGCCGATGAGGTAACAAAAGTTCATGCCATTTGCGTGAAATGCGGAGAATTAGCCGTCTATTCTCACCGTACAGTAAAAGGCGAGAAACAAATCATGCTCGGTGAGACTTCCGAATATGAGCCTTTGTGCCGTAGATGTTATCTGGAAGCTCTGGAAAAAGACAAGAAGAGCAGTTCAATTCTACAAAATAAAACATAAACACAAATGAACTATGGAAAAGCAAAAAATAACATTTGACCGTTTTATTAGAGGTTTCATAACTATACTATTAATTACCAGTGCGCTTCTATTGGTCAATAGACTAAGAAGCGTATTATTACCATTCGTTATTGCCTGGTTCATTGCTTATATGATCTATCCGCTGGTCAAACTCTTTCAATATAAGTTTCACTTCAAAAGCAGGATACTTTCCATCATTTGCGCCTTGCTCACCATCATAGGACTTGGTGTGGGAATCTTCTATCTGGTGGCTCCATCAATAATCGTTGAATTCGGTATATTAAAAGATATGATAATGTCTTATATCACAACCGGTGGCGGAAAAAGCATACCCAATTTAATATCGAAATACTTCAGCCAATATATTGATCTTGAATATATCAACAACATACTCAATAGCGGCAACTTGATCTCCGCCATCAAAGAAGTAGCACCCCATATATGGGACGTTTTGGCTAAATCATTTAATATTTTATTTAGCATTCTCGCCTCATTGATCGCCATGCTCTATGTCTTTTTCATACTGATGGATTATGAAACATTCTCCGATGGATGGCCTCATCTTATCGCACCCAAATACCGCACTTTCTCCATCAACATGATACACGATATTCAAGAAAGTATGAATAAATATTTTCGCGGACAAGCTTTAGTTGCCTTTTGCGTAGGCATTCTTTTCAGTATAGGTTTTCTGATTATAGGATTTCCTATGGCTATCATCTTGGGGTTGTTTATCGGAATTCTGAATATGATACCCTACCTTCAAATAGTGGGTCTAATACCAACACTGATACTTGCTATTCTGAAATCAGCCAACACCGGACAGAACTTTTGGATTATTATTGCCGAAGCCCTGCTCATATTCGCCATCGTACAGGCTATACAGGATATAATACTCACGCCCAAAATAATGGGAAAAATAACCGGCCTCAACCCGGCCATCATTCTATTATCGCTTTCAATCTGGGGATCCCTACTCGGCATACTCGGCATGATTATAGCTCTTCCGCTCACTACACTTATGCTTTCTTATTACCATAGATACATCATTAATAAAGAACCCATTTATAAAGACGACATCAAGAAACATATAAAAAAATATCCGGACGAAAAAATGCCCGAAAGCGAAGAGGAGAACAGGACTACCGAAAAATAAATTGATTTTTTTTATAAAAAAGTTTGGAGGTTAATAAAAAGTCTGTATCTTTGCACCCGCAATCCGAAAGGAAAACAAACAAGGCTTGATCCGCTAGCTCAGCTGGTAGAGCACAACACTTTTAATGTTGGGGTCTTGGGTTCGAACCCCAAGCGGATCACAGAAGACGGATTTAGAGGGATACTGATAAAGTATCCCTCTTTTCGTTTATATACATGCACTTGCGTTCCAATTCGTTGGTTTAGAGGGATTAATACCATTGTTTAA
>JALNVG010000034.1 GCA_023227685.1 Bacteroidaceae bacterium | reverse complement strand
TTATCTTTCGAGTTAGTTCCTCGAAGTATTTCATCAAGAATTATTAGCGTGTGAGTATGTTGCTTGCAACTTTTAATCATTGCTTCGATGCGTAGCAATTCTGCATTGAAATAAGAGACATTATGTGAAAGATTATCTGCTATGCGCATGCTTGTAAATAGGTTAAAGAAGGAAACCTTATATGATGATGCGCAGACGGGCATTCCATTCATGGCTAGCACATAATTGATGCCGATAGATCGGAGGAAAGTACTTTTACCAGCCATATTTGCTCCCGTGATGATATAAAAATGATTGGCATCTAATTGGCAATCGTTGGCAACAGCCATATTACTTTTAAGAAATGGATGGTAAAGATCCTTAGCTTTGTAGCAAAGTGTTGGTACATTACAAACAGTGGCATCATTTGCGTTTGGCGTGTTGAAACGATAGGTCCCCATGCTTACGAGTGCATCAAAAGTTCCGATGGTGTACATCCAGTCTTCGATATGTGAGACGTATTCTTTTTTCCATATTTCAAATCGACGTACAAGTAACAAATCATTGTAGTACAATCCATTGAATAAGACAAAAGTAAGTAGATTTGCCCTACGGTCAATGTCGCTGCAAATACGAGATAATTGTCGAAAGGCTGTTAATGCATTTATGTCATGTCCAAATAATTGATTATAAAGTTTGCTGTTTAATTTACTTTTAAAGTTGGTTTTTGAGATGTGTTGGATGAGTGAAACATATCCTTTAAGTTCTTGGTGCATCTTGCTAACATCTTTTGCGATTTTCATCAGTCGAGTAGAGAACCCTATAGTAATCATCAGTTGTAGAGAGAACATTATTGCAGGGTAAATCCAGGCGATAACGCCGAAAAAATTGAGGATAAATAAGATAATTGTAATAGCGATCGAAGTACCTAACAAAAGGATGAATATAAAGCTTGTCCAAAAATTTGTGTTCTTAATATTATGTTTCTGATGAATTTGCTGCAGTAGTTTATTTAGATCATAATTTTCTTCGACAGGTAGTGATTGGAATTTTGAGCGCCATGGCTCCATATCTGAGAGTTCTTTGATTGCTTCCTGTTTTTCAGTTACTACTTGGGCTTGTGTTGTTTTATCACCAGAAATAGGTAGTATCTGTAAATCATGAGCCAATTTGTCACTCCCGTACTTTGTTATGGTACGGTTGATGCGGTTAAACAAAGAATCTTTTCCGAAAATATCCAAGTCGAAAGTAAATGAATGATCGGGATTTATATACTGGCTACCGTTGGCAAATGGAGTAAAATCTCCATCAAGGTATGTAGATTCATTTTGGTATGTTTTAGAGATACGACGCACTAAATTCAATTGCTTTTGATTTTTGTCATCTCGGATATTTATATAGATATAGGTAGTTAGTCCGATAAGTGCCATGATGAGCATTGCTTGACTGCGTTGCGAATAAGTGAAATAGGCGAAACAGACAAAAAGGAAGAAAGCGATTAGTTTTGCAATTAGGTATAAGAAGGATTTCTGTTTTAATTTGAGTAATATTCCTTTGTTAGCCTCCAACTGTAGCCGATAATAATTATGTAGGTCTTGTTCCATCGTTATTCTGTATAAATTAAGACGCAAAGTAAGTAAAAAAACGATTCATTCTTTTCTTTTGATCAATTTATATTTTTTATCTTTAGAATATTTTTAACATGTTAATTACTTAATCTGTTATTATAGAATAGATTTGTTATCGGTATACAAAGTGTGTATATGGCATTTTATCTATCTTTTAAGAATCTAATTTTTTGAATAAATAGAATAAAGATACATTCATAAATACGAATGAAATTGTTTTATAGTATTATGTCTTTTATAATATTAAGTAAAAAAAATTAAGAATTATTTTGTAGATATGATAAAAAATATTAGCTTTGAGAAGAGTTGGATAAGTGTACGTATGACAATTGAATTTTTTAAAACGTCCTAGAGTAAACGTTTTAAAATTAAATAAATAAAAAAATATTATTTTTCAGTCAAAGAACGTCCATATGATTGGTAAAATATTTTTAATATTAATTATAATTGTTCATAAGTGTATTCATCCAATTAAATTAAGAAATAAATATAATAATGAATTTAATGTATATATTTTAAATAATAATTTTTAGGGAAAATATAAAATCTTTTCTTATGAGGTATGAAAATACTTTTTAAATGGACATAGTGAAATTAATTGCTTGTTTACAAGCAATCATATTAAAAGATCATAGCCTTAATACTTCGGATAGTTTGGCTATTCTATTTTTGTTTGCTACCTTTTTTATCGTAGTTTTTATTAATCCCCGTATAAAAAGATTGAGAGATAAAGAAGAAACAGAGAATCAATTTCAATTTAGTATCTTTAATGGTTTGAGTGTGCCATTTGCCTTACTTGATGTTGACAATCGATTCCGGGTTACTTATTGGAACAAAGCTCTCGAGGATATCTTTTATGTAGATAAAGAATCATTGATCGCCGGTCGGGATTTCTATGATGTAAAGCAGACCATAACAGTTAATCAACAAGTTTTTAAAACGAAAAAGACTTTTCATGCCGAGGAAACCATTATTCTTAAGAGTGGAAAATTAATCAATACGGATACTTATAAAAAATATATGACGGATGGCGTGCATCGTTTTATATTTATGATCAGAATAGATATCACAGAACTTCTATCTGTCAGAGAAAAGGTTCGTAAAAGTAAAGAGCGACAGATAGAATTTGTTAGAAATATTAATCATGAAATTCGTACCCCGCTGAATTCAATCATCGGGTACAAAGACTTGCTCCTTTCTGCTGAAGAGAGCAAAGAAAGACAGGATTTTGTTGCTATAATTAAAGACGGTAGTAAAAGACTTTATCTGTTAATAGACAATTTCTTGTTAATTTCTAAGATTCATTCGAATGAATTGCTTATGGTGTCAAAGAAGACAGAACTGAATCATTTTATCCATTTAGAGTTAAGAAGCATTAAAGAAACCTTTAATCGTCCCCAAGTAAAAGTCCGGTTTGATTTTCCTTATCTTTATTTACAGATTGCTACAATGCCTGAGGTTTGTCATCTTATTTTACAGCAATTCATTCAAAATGCATTTAAATATACAACAAGAGGACAGGTGCAAATAGGTTATTTGTTGGAAGGTAAAACCTTATTTTGGTATATTCAGGATACAGGAATTGGTATTCCGCAGAAAAATTGGGTAAAAATCTTTAATCGTTTTGAAAAAATAGATAATTTCAGTCCGGGAGGTGGTTTAGGTCTTTTCATATGTAAAGAGTTACTGCTGCATAAACCTTGCAAGATCGGAGTGTATTCAAGGGTAGGTGTGGGCTCTTTATTTTGGGTATCTACACCTTGTACTGTTTATTGTGGCACCGAGTCTATTAATCCGAAAGTAGATGTTGGTGCAATACGTAAAATTTTATCAATGCGTCAATACGGTATCTACTTTGAGTCTGATGGTAAGAAAATGAAGATGGTGAGAGGTGATAAGATGAAAGTGGGGGTTTTGTTATGATGCTAATAATTGCAATAGTTGTTTTCGTCTTAGTCAGCAGCTTCACGGTGTACAAGTGGTGGAGTTGGAAAATGCGATATAAGAGGCGCAAGTTATATTTCAATATGATATTTGATAATTTCCCTTTTCCTGTTCATTTAATGAATTTTACGCTTAACGGAATTTGTGTGTGTAGCAATACATTATACCGTCAAGTGATATATAGTGATCCTGAGTTGTTGGTTGGTATGGATCTTCAAGTTGCGCAGACAGGGATAACAAATAATAAACAGTTATTGTGCAGGGATTCTAATGGAAGGTGCTACGAGGCTGTTATGATAAAATCACGTATCCTTTTTGGTGGTCAAACGTATATTTTAACTGAGTTGCATGATGTTGATGTTCTTGTTAAAGCTAGAAAGTTAAGTGAACAGTTTGATGAGACGGAAAATCGGTTTATTGAGAATATCCGACATGACATTTGTATACCATTGGGTAACATCATGAGATGTTGTGAGCTTTTGGATAAAGATACGCCCCCACAATTAATGAGGGAATTTTCTTCGATCATAGATGAAGATAGCTATAAGTTACTTCATTTAATTGATCAGGCACTCGAAGTTCCATATTCGCATTCCTTTTAATGAGGGCGTATCTATAATTTTCTATTTATATTTCACCAGGCTCCAAGTTGGCGGATTGGTGTGAAGAAGCTGGTGGGTGAAAAAGTCGAAACGCTTATGCTCGCCAAAACTTTCACCCATTGTATGATGTATGCCCGGTAAGACAATCAGTTCAAAATTCTTATTTGCCTTAATAAGTGCATTAACTAATTGCATGGTTGATGAAGGGTCGACGTTGTCATCCAGTTCACCGACAACAAGCATGAGTGGGTGTTTTAATAGGTGTGCATTGGTTACATTAGAACATTCTTCATATTGTTTTCCTATGGGATATCCCATCCAAAGTTCGTTCCACCAAATTTTGTCCATTCGGTTATCATGACATCCGCAAGCTGAATAAGCAGCTTTATAGAATTCGGGATGAAAGAGGACGGCCGCAGTAGATTCTTGTCCACCTGCTGAGGCTCCGAAGATGCCTACACGTGTAATATCCATTTGTGGATATTTTTCGGCTGCAGCTTTTAACCATGCAATATGGTCCGGAAGTCCTGCATCTTTTAAATTCTTATAGCACATATTTTCAAAGGCGCGTGAACGGAAAGAGGTTCCCATTCCGTCTACTTGTACAACAATGAATCCCAGTTCGGCTATAGCAGTCATGTTCCAATTATAGGAGATGAATTTTTTTGGTACATATTGATCACCAGGTCCTGAATAAATATATTCTATAACAGGATATTTCTTGTTGGGATCAAAATTTGAAGGACGTATGATTATTCCCCACATATCTGTTTTTTCGTCACGTCCCTTAGCTTTAAAAACTTCAGGTGCCTTCCATCCATTAGTCAGTAACTGACTGATATCTGCTTTTTCGAGTGGCATGATTATTTTTCCATCTTTTGCTTCACGAAGAACAGCTATCGGTGCCTTGTTGACCATTGAATAGACATCTACTAAATATTTCATATCTGCTGAAAACCAAGCTTGATGCATACCTTCTTCGGGAGTGAGGCAGGTTAAGTTTTTACCGTCGAAATCAATACGATAATAACGAATAAGGTATGGATCTTCGTCTTTTTTCATTCCATTGGCTGAAAAATAAATCTGCTTTTTCTTTTCATCCACCCGGATAACCTCACGAACATACCAATGCCCTTTGGTTATTTGATATTCAGGTTCGCCTGTTAGGCGATTATACATATAAAGATGATTCCAATTATCGCGTTCGCTCATCCAGATGAGTTGAGTCTCATCAGATAAATCGTAGCGAAAGTATCGGGGATAGTTTACATAAGTATCGCTTGTTTCGTTGACTATTGTTCGTACATTTCCTGTTTCGGCAGACATCTCGAGTACTCTGTATACTTGATGACCTCGTTGGTTGTATTCAAATGTTATTGCTTTGCTGTTTTTATTCCATTTCAGTCCTGTTAGGTCATATTGATGACTGAATAGAGCTGTAGAAGGAATGAGATTACTACCGGATTTGATATCGAAAATTCCCGGTGTTTTAAAGCGTAGTTCGTCGCCCGGTTTAGTATATTCCTGTTTATGCAATTTTGGTTGCAATTGATCGGATGGAGAAGATTCTACATAATATACATAATTTTTTTCTACCGGACGGATTTTGAAGGAAGCAACTTTTTTACTATCGGGTGACCATTGTATGTAAGCTGAATAGTAGTTACCCGTTGTGCCATCTATACTGAGGCGTTTTTCTTTTTCGGTGGATAAATCCTTGACGTAAATATTATTGTCTTTGATATAGGCAGTATATTTTCCATCAGGTGAAGGAACAGGTGAAGAATCTTTTTCGTCATCCACTTCCATCCAGTTACGTGGTTTTGGAATCGGTGGTAATAAACCATTGTCTGTTAGTTTGTTTGTTTTTATAGCATAGTTCCAATTTTTGCCGTTGAAGACAAACGATAAAGAATCCAGACTGTGGTTTACTTGTAGTTTTAATAAAGAAAGGTTTTCGGCTTTTACTTCTTGTTCGGAAGCCTTGTTTAGTTCAAGAGCAAGTTTTTTTGTGTCAAATAAAACACTGTTTGTTTTTTTATCAGCGTTGACAACAATGTAAAATTTTCCATTTGGGGTATTCCGAATATACCAAAAGACAGGAGTCTTGTCTATCCATTCCGGTGTAATGTTCGAATAGAATACATTTTTACTACTGTATTTTTCTTTCATTGAGTATGCACGATTATAATCAGCTAATGTTCCTTGAGCAAAAGTTAGAGTTGAAAAAAGAACAAGAGCAATCAATGTGCTTAATTTTTTATTTTTCATCTGTTTTTTATTTAGAAGCTTTATTTACTTCCCATTCGTAAATTCCGGAAGAATTTTCGGTTGGAAGTTTTATTTCGAGTTTTATTGCAATGGTGTTAATAGCGTCAAAATGAACGGTGTTTGCCGTACCCTTTTTTGTACCATATTTATCAGTACCGGTTATTGGTTTCCATTGACCAGAATTGTCTTGATAAAGTAATTTCCAAGATTCAGGTACGCGGCATCCTCCCCAAGGACCATCGTCAAACCAATATACGGTGGAAGAAGAGATGGTGGCTGCTTTTGGGAATGTGTAAGTAATCCATTCCGTTGTATTTTTGTTGGGCCACCAATGGAAATAGGGTATGCTACGGTCGTTTTCATCCTTTGGAAGGAGTCGGTCGTTAATAGCGGTAATCGATTTCGTTGGGTGTGAAGCTTCGATTTTACTTTTAGAAGCTAAAGAAGGAGGCATTGTAGGACGTGCGGCACTGAGTTGTTGAGGTAGCCAAACAGCCATGTTTCCTGAGCCGCGGTGTGCCCATGCATAGTAAGGAATAAGCGTAAGTTTGACATCTTTGACTGTTAATTTTCCACTATTATCGTAAGATAAAACTTGTGCGTCAGTTTTCAGTTGGTCAATTCCGTAAAGCAAATCGGGTCTGTTGATTACTTCGAACTTTGGTTTTTGATTCATAAATGCACTCAGTACATCGAAGTTATTATCAGGCCATTCGGCACAATAGACTAGCGGGCCTCTTTCTATAGCTATTCTTCCTTTGTCGTCTTCCACTTTGTTATTAGCCTTAACGGTTCTGGGCATCATATCAAAATGAATATCTACTTGATCATTTTTCTTCCAACGGCGGCTAATGCAGAAATATCCTTGTTTTAATTTACTTTTCATCTGTTGTCCGTTAACTTTAATAGTATATTCCGGATATAGGTCATCATTGTAAATATACAGGTCGCTGGGAACAACTTCATTCTTTACCCAACCTGGAATACGAATTCTCAGTTCAAAATCTTTGGCTGTATTTTTTAATATGCAAAGTTTGATATCGCCGTTCCAGGGATATTGTGTAATTTGCTGTAGCAATACATCTTTTTTTGCTATTTTGATATGAGAAGTATTTGATAAAAATAGATTCACATAAATTGATTTATCTTTTACAGCATATACATAACCGGGCAATGATGGGATGAAACGACAAATATTCGATGGGCAGCAGGCACAGCCGAACCATGGTTGACGTTGGTGCTGTCCCATGCTTTGTAACGGGTTAGGATAAAAGAATCTGCCCCCATCCAGAGAGACACCGGAGATGAGTCCGTTATATAGGGTGCGTTCTAACACGTCGTAATATTGGCTTTCGCCATGAAGTAAAAAGAGACGATAGTTGAAATATACGTTGGCAATAGCGGCGCAAGTTTCACAATAAGCTGACATGTTTGGTAATTCGTAATTTTTTCCGAAAGCCTCACCATCACTTTTCGAACCAACACCGCCGGTGATATAATATTTCTTGCTGACGATATTGTTCCAGATTCTATCAATAGTTTTAATATATGCACTATCTCCTGTAAGTGCAGCTACATCAGCTATTCCTGAATACATGTATTCGGCTCTGACAGCATGTCCTACGGCCTCGTCTTGTTCGACAATCGGTTTGTGTGATTGGTTGTATTCAGATTTATGGGCCGTATTTCCCCGTTGATCCAAGAAGAATTTAGCCTCATCCAGATATTTTTTATCACCAGTGGCCAGATAAAGTTTAGCCAAAGCCATTTCGGCTATTTGATGCCCGGGTACAACGGTTATTTGCCCCGGCTTGTTGCCGATAGCGTGACATACGCAGTCGGCATATTTGATGGCTATATTTAGAAAATTTCGTTTACCGGTAGCCTGATAATAAGCAACGGCTCCTTCAACCATGTGTCCTAAATCATAAAGTTCATGACTGAGGTCTTCTACCTTTTCCCATCGTTTTGAACCCGCCCATTCATGGGGATGTTTGGGATTCTGAGTGCGAGCAGTGTATAGGTATCCGTCCAGTTCCTGAGCGGCTGCAACAATAACGAGTATGCTGTCAATATAATGTTCCAGCTTTTTGTCAGGATATGTTTGTAGAGAATAACTTGCTCCCTCGATAACCTTATATACATCAGTATCATCAAAAGGATATCCTTTTACGATATTGCTGTCGGATGGATGTGCTGCCTTAATGAAGTTTTCGTATCTTCCGGTTTCTTCACATTTGCTGAATGCGAGAGGAATGGTTACTTTGCGATTAGCTTTTAACCGCTGTCCCCAAAAACTGTTGGCTACAACTTTCACAGAAGTAAAGGGGACTGGTGTGAATGGATAGCCCATGTACTGTTTTGTCTGTGCATAAGTCGTGAGCATTATAACTGTTAATGCTAGTGTCAATAGGATTTTTTTCATATTTATATATCATTAATTATTATAAAGATTGAGGTAAAATTACAAAGAATTTTATGTATTATTTGTTTAATAACCATATTTTTATTTTTGAGTAAGTCGTATCATAAAAACACCATGAGAAGGGATTCTTCTTTTAAGATTGTGTTTTGTATCTTCGATGTTTGTATGTTTCCATAAATCTCTGACATTATAATTGTTTTTCCAAAAATTTATTTTGTTGGCGAAATATATAACTTGTTGTTTCCAGTCATAATCTAAGTTCCATGGAGAATCAGACCGGTTTAAGAAACAAATGGCTATATCTCCATCGAACAAAGATTTAACCCAAATCTCTTTATTTCCCATATCCATAAAACGTCGTGCCTGTTCTCCCTTCTTATCCTGATCTATAGCTATAACTTCTTCATTGGTAAGAATGTCTTTCGTTTCTTTATCCATATTGCTTAAGTCATTTCCAGCCATTAGGGGGGATGATAGCATACACCACATCGAAAAATGTGTAATGTTTTCATCTATATTCATACCTCCGTTGCCTATTTCTAACATTTCTGCGTCATTCCAGTGTCCTGGTCCAGCATAAGGATATAATTCTGCATCCGCATCTATAATATTCATTATACCTAAACCGCCCCAGTCGAAATTACATTGATAAACATTTCTTATGTCCGGAGTAATGCGCCAAAGATGTCCGATGCCCTTTCCCCATTTCCATGGTTTGTTTTCTCCCCATTCGCATATACTGAAAACTATTGGTCTCCCACTTTCTTTCAAAGCATCGCTCATTGTTTTGTAGGCAGCTTTGGCATTTTGTTCTTCATTATTACACCAGTCATATTTTAAATAATCAACTCCCCATGCTGCATATTGTCTTGCATCTTGAAATTGATAGCCTCGGCTGCCCGGTCGTCCTTGACATGTTAGCGAACCGGCGCAGGAATAAATTCCTAATTTTAATCCTTTACTGTGTATATAATCGGCGAGATATTTTATTCCGTGAGGAAAACGTTTTGGGTCTGCTTGGATATTTCCGTTACGATCTCTGGATATTTGCCAACAATCATCGATAACAAGATATTTATATCCTGCCTCTTTCATTCCCGATGAAATCATTGTATCAGCCATTTTTATAATCAGATCTTCGTTAATATTGCAGCCAAATTTATTCCAGCTATTCCATCCCATTGGCGGGGTTGGAGCTAAAGACTGAAATACAGAGTCCGATATAATTGGTCTTGTTTGTGAATAGACAAGTTGTCCATTATTAGTATAATAACAAAACAAGAAAAAAAATAAAGAAATAATTTTATTGTTCATGGTTTCAAAATAATTTATAGTCGGAAGATTATTTATTGATATTAAAAGTATTAAATTTTTCTATTTATAAAAAAACGAATTTACTTTTAAAATATTCTGGAGATTTATATTCCCATCCTTTCTTATCAATCGCTATTTTTACATTGATATAAATGTTCTCTCCGTCATCATAATCGGTAATGTATTCAGACGATTTTCCAGGCATAGGGATATCTTTTTTATCTTCTGCATTCTTGCAAGCAAAAAGATCTATATTTATTGCAGGCATTGATACTAAAATCATATTTTTCATTATTATATCTGTTTTTTAATTATTCATAAGGAGCCTCGTCAATCAACTTGGATTTATTCAAATCCAAATGTAGAATAGGAACCCTATAGAGTTTATAATCATTAAACATAACAGTAATATTCATGGTTGTTCTTGTATCATAATGTTGTTCTAAAAAAATTACGCATGCAATATCTTGTATTATTGCTATTCCATAATTAAAATTTTATTGAATCATGATGTCGATGGATCAATTATAATTTGTTCCATAAAACTTTACTTTATATGGCCATTGTTCATCGTTACTATCATCATTGTCCCAAGAATGATGCCAATGAATAGTAGGAGCACCACTTACAACGAAATATAGTTTGCTCACATTAGTCGGACAATTGAAAACCGCTTTCCCTTCATTTTCAGAAAATATATTGCTATAAGTACAAGTGCCATCTTTGAGGTATGCCACGAAGCCGTATCTCCATCCGGCTTTATCAATATTGAGCTTACGATATTTGGTTGTTCCTGCCATACCCTTAAAATCTGCACTTACAGTTGTGGCCATGGAAGGTGTATCTAATGTAATTACATTATAGCCATAATTTTCGATACACTGAGTTGAATCGATAGTTAAATAACCATCACTTAATATTTTTAATTTGCATTGAGAGCGACCCCTATAGTTTTTACCGTATACTCGAATAGAATCAATATCCCAGTTAACAAATCTACGTGCAGCATCAAATATTTCATCATTAAAGGTCTTTTGATCAATATTAGTGATACGTTTATATGTTTCTACGGGGTCTTCAGGCTTTTTAGCCATTCTCCATAATTTGCCAATAAAATCCATTCCATGTTTACTGCACCAATAATCTTGAATAAAATAATTTGCGTATCGTGGCGTTTCATGTAAAATATTCTTATTACAGCTATTTAAATATTCATTGAAGTAATAATTAGTGAATTGTTCTTCAGGGTATACTTTGAAAGATTGCCATTGTGCGCATTGTTCCCAAAAGGCATTACCACCTTCTCCATTGTCACCGAAGCCGTAGCGGTATCCCGGATCTCCTGTTTTGTTGTCACAATATACTTGATATTGAAAGCAGTGTCCTACTTCATGGGCGATAGTAGAGCCAACGGGCTGGCATGTACTTGGGTTAACCCATAAAGCACCAATTACATCATCGTATCCAGAACCTGTGGCTAGCCATTCTGTTTGGTATTTAAGAAATATCATCATTCTGAATTTGTCTGTATTCGATTGTCCTGGAATTACAAATTTTAGTTTGTTTACATTTACGCCATAAAATAGTTCAGCTTTCTTTAAGAGGTCTTGTATATTTACTTGCATATTTTGTTTGGGTGTAGTTGATGGGTCATCACCAAATCCTTTTTCCCAAAATACAACAAAATTATCTGAGTAAGCCATACGGTAGTAACTCCATTGACTATCTTCTTTAGTAAAGTCATTGTTTATTAGATCTTGTGGAATATAAATAGCTTTGCCTGAGGGTAGTATATAAGTTGAAGGAGTTTCTGGTTGTTTAGACTCTGTAGGATCATTTCTGTTTGAACATGCAAACACATTTACACAAAAAATCAGTTGTAGTAATATTAGTCTTATAAATTTAAATTTCATTGAATACATGGTTTTTATAAAGAGTGGGACACTTGTAATAAGAGTGTCCCATTCTTATATTATTTTTATATTATTATTTACCAACCATAGTTTTGTACCAAATTTGGATCTTTATCTATATCGTCTTGTGGAATGGGGAATAAATACATTTTATCAGAGAATACGCATTTTACATCAATTGTGCGCTTATAATATAGTTGTAATCCGACATCTCTTGAATCCCAAACTCTATCCCATGAATAATTAGAATCACTTGCATGATCAGTCATAGATACATAACCTAATTCTTTCGCTTTTGCTAAAATTTTACTTTCTGTAGGTTGTGAATTCATGCGGTAGTTGGGTATACCAAAGCATCTATCTCCTACCAGCCAACGACGTACATCCCAGAATCGATGCCCCTCAAAAAATAATTCTACGCGGCGTTCATTACGTATTCGTTTACGCATACCTATTTTTGTTTTATCTTCTGAAGTAATGGGTAATCTGGGCATATTGACGCGTGTGCGGATTTTATTAATGGCATCATAAATATCTGAATTCGGTGTATCATAATACTCATTTAAAGCTTCTGCTTTTATTAAATAAAGTTCGGATAAGCGGAAAAGTGGAAAATTAGAACTTGTTCCTATCCAATTTTTAATATCTGCTGTAGGATTCATAAATTTACGTAACCCATATCCGGTTTCGTTGTTGGTATTTACATTAGGATAGCCGTCAACCCAATAATAAGTATATGATTCTAGATTTCTCCAATAGGCAAAATGATAGCACCGTTTAATGTCTTCAGTCTCGTTTCTGAATTTAGCTCCTTGAAATGTCAGAGAAGCATAAAAACGAGGATCTCTATTTACATACATATTATACAAATCATATTTTCCCATATCTTTAACCAAGTTGCCATCTAAATCATTATAGATATTAGTACAAGGTTGCCATGAAGTTCCATCCCATAATTGGTCAACATGAGTAAATCCTGTTTCATTATATCCCGATTCTGGGTTTACTGTTGGCTCTCCATTGTTGTCATAAATTATACATCCATCATCATCCATTTTAAATGGTAAATATCCATCGGCAGTTTCGTAAGCATCTACTTGATTCTGCATAATTGAAAAACGACCCCAACCACCTTTATCATCTGCATGTGAATTGCAACTAACATCTTCATAGATGCCGTATGTCTGTATGCTAGGTAAGATAAATTCTGAATTGGATGAATTGTTATAGAAAATGTTTTCATAATTATTAATAGCATTTGTACCATTTTCCGATAGTATAATGTTCGCGCCTAAACAACAATCAATCGCAGCTTGTGCAGCATCGGCAGCTTTTTTCCATAATTCTTTATCATATGTTTGAGGAAATAACTGAGTACCATCTGTGTTTTTAATATCTTTATACATGCTATTTCCGTTATAGAGAGGGCTAGCTGCATATAGTAAAGTACGAGCTTTCAGAGCTAAACATGCAGCTTTGGAAATACGTCCATAGTTTGTTGCATCGCTCCAAGTATCAGGTAATACGGAGGCCGCTTCATCTAATTCGCTGCAAATAAAATTAACGATTGTATCTACTGGAGCACGAGAAACTTTTGTTTCCTCAGGGTTTGAGATGTTTTCAACATCGGTTATTAATGGAACAGCACCATATTGACGAAGTAAATCAAAGTACATATATGCACGCAAGAAGCGGGCTTCTTGTTTGAATTGTTTTACTTTTGTTCCGTAAGTATGTTGTTGGCTTTGAGTCAAAGGAACACTTTCTATTTTATTAATAAAATTTGTTGCTTTACGAATTAAAGCATAGTTCCAACTCCAATCACCAAGAGGATTGTAACTTGTTGTTAATCCGCTAAGTTTAAAATAAGTAGTCGGATCAGTAGTGCCCCAATGATCAATCATTTCATCGCCTGCACACCCCGTCCAATTAAAAGGACCATCTCTAAGGATCCGTGTATCACTATTTTGTTCAGTCCATTTTAATATATCATGGTACATTGATCCTAAATCTTGTTGAGCCAAAGTAATATCGTTAAATATTTTATCTTCTGTTACTATTTCTGCTGGAACAACATCCAAATAGTCACAAGATACTAGTATGCAAACTATTAAGAATAAAATTGCAGAAATTTTTGATATATAATTTTTCAACATAGCTATAATTTTTTAATTTGTTTAGAATGAAATATGAAAACCAAGATTGAAAACTTTCATTTGCGGATAATTAACTGCACCGCCTGGTGCTTCCGGATCAAAAATTTTCATATGATCCCATGTAATAAGATTTACGCCGTTTGCGTAAAAACGGAATTCTTCTACACCTAAAAATCTAGTAGTTGCTTTGGGAAGGCGGTATCCTATTTCCAAATTCTTTAAACGAAGGTAATCACTAGATTTCAGCCAATAAGTAGAATTAATAAAATTATTATCACTATGATCTGACGATAAGCGAGGATAAAAGACTTTTTTATTTTTCTCTACGGTATTATTTGATGACCAATAATTATTCAATACATCTTTAGAAACAGAAGCTTTTGATTCAAATGGCCAAATAGCAGAGCCACTAAACCAAGTGTATCCACCTAGTGCACCTTGGAAGAGTATACTAAGATCAAAGTTTTTCCAATTTCCGCTTAATGATAACCCTACAATTTTATCTGGAGTAGAAATTTTACCTAAATAACCACGGTCATCATCATTAATGACGCCGTCATTATTTAAATCTTTGTAACGAATATCTCCAGGTTGTAAGTTGGAAGCTGTTGTTTTAGCTATACTCTTATCATTAATTTCATCCATATTCTGGAATAAGCCCTCTGCTATATAACCATACATTTCGTCAATATGGGTACCGGAACGACGTTGCCAGGGCTTATTTGATTTATTGGGTTCATCAGCACTGATAATTTTGTTGGTTGCATATGAAAAATTACCTTTAATAGAATATCCCCAATCACGAAAGATTTTGCGATGTTCTAATTCTATTTCAAAACCTTTATTGGTTACAATTCCCGCATTAATTGAAGGAAGGGAAGTTACGCCACAAGTAGTAGGAATAGTTCCTGGAGAACAAAGAATATCTGTCCGTCTTTCATGAAATACATCTAAAGTCATATGTAAAGCACTTTTCCATAAATCCAGATCTAAACCCAGGTTCAATTTTTTTGCTTTTTCCCAAGTTACGTCTTCATTACCTGTTGAATAGACACCAGCTCCAGATAAACTTAATCCATTACCTGTTGGACCAAAATTATATCCCTTCCATCCTGTTGTCCATTGACTCTGATACAAAAAGCGAGATCCGTTATCATCATTACCAACCAGTCCATAGGAAAAGCGAATCTTTAATAAATCAATAGCCTGAATATTTTTTATGAAGTTTTCTTCAGAAAGTACATAGCTAAAAGAAATAGCAGGAAAGAACCCCATACGATGTCCTTTCTTGAAGTTTTCTGACCCATTGTAACCCATATTAAATTCTCCAAAATATTTGCCATCATAATTATAAGTTAAACGCCCTACTAAACCTTGTTTGCGAAAAGGTAGGCCATTTATTGCATCAGTAGCATCTAATAATTTGCTACTTTGATTATACATTAATAATCCGGTTAAATTGTGTTTGCCAAAACTATGGTTATAATTCAACATAGCTTCTAATAATGTGTAGCGTGTTTCATTAGCGCTTACTGAATAACCTAAGGTTTCACTTCCAGTTCTTACATTAGCATAAGTACCTTTTGACAAATCAGTTTCGGTTTCTGCTATAGAATATTTATAAGCATTATATCCCCTGGAACGAGTTACATTGCGATAATTATCTGCATCAAAAGAAAGGCGAACAGTAGTACTCAATCCAGAGGTAACAAGTTTGCTCATATCCCAAGTAACTCCAGCAGTGGCATTTAAAGTGTTATTTTTATTTGCTGCATATCCCGTTTTGGTTAACATTGCATATGGATTGGCTTCTGAATTTGTATATTCGGCAATAGAACCATCAGGATTAGTCATTGGATAGTAATAAGGTAATCGTGTTTTTATAGCATAAAAAAGATCATAAGCGCTAGTGCCAGGATAATTTTGATCTT
>JALNVG010000033.1 GCA_023227685.1 Bacteroidaceae bacterium | reverse complement strand
TATTAACCTCTTAATCCTAGAATGAGTTTACTTTGATATACAAAGTAAATCCATAATACAAATATACAATTTATCCTTTATGCCTGTTCAAAAAATCCTTTTTATAATGTCACCGTTCTCTGTCATACTGATACGTATATCTTATCCTGTTTCCGGTGGTTCTTTGAGAGTATCATAAACGTTTTATTTGCATATGTTCTCAAAAGTATGAGGGGAAATCACAATTACTTAGAACCTATAAGACAAAGATAGCATACACACGCGACCTAATTGCGGAATCGGAGTATGTAAAGGGTAAATGCCATCAAGCACATACGATTTATCCATTATATTTTGAATAGTAAGATAAGCCTCCCATGAATAATATTTATAATCAAGAGATGTATCACATAAAAAAACAGCTGGAATAGACAATACAACAGGACCATCACTGCTGCTCAATACACTTTTCCGTATCGAACTATATTTAAGATTTAAATCAGTCCAAAGGCTACTGCTTTTATGAACAAAGATTTTATAACATGATGTAAATTTACTCTCGAAAGATGGAGTGTTTTGCATTTGATGATGATAACCATAATAATTGTGAGAAGAAAGAAGATGCTGCCAAGTAAGATTCCAATTGATTAATATTCTACTCATATCATAATGGCTGAACAATTCTACACCCATTAATTTGACTTTACCGGAACTAGAATAATTATTGTTATTAAAAAGCTTATTGCCTATATTATAATATATATTAGCTTCAAGAATCAATTTGGGATTAATAAATTCCTTCTTTAAAGATAATTGATACGAATTCAAATATTCGGGCTTTAATAGACTACGACCTTCACCATAAATTAAATACGATTCATCTATCCTGTTATAGGAATCATCGGCGAAAGCCCTTGAACAAGACAATTTATAAGTAAATCCCTTATCATGATATATTAAAGCCAACCTGGGAGAAAAGGATTTTACAGTAGCTGTATCCTTACGCACTTTATGGTCATAGCGGATTCCTATATTAAAAATCAACTTCTTTGAAAAATAATTTTTAACTTGTAAATATACAGAAGAACTATTATCTTTACCTAAAGACATTTTTTCGCTGTCAGAGTTATCTAATTCATACGGTTGAAATAAATCATAACCATAATATTTGTTATTAGCATAACTCTTTACACGAAAAGACGAAAATTGAGCGCCACCCAATATGTTTCCATGAAACGATGAGGCTAAATGATAATCATAAGACATCTTTCCTTCAAACTCATAAGTCTCACCGATACAATTCAAATATTCAGTTGCACCAAGATAATCACATCCCGAATGAATTGCCGTTGGTTCATCTTTTAGACTATCACCCAATACCTCATAATCTCTTTCATTGTTACGACAAAATGTACCGGATAAATTCAGCATGACATCTTTAAGCTTCTTGCCATAAGATACTTTAGCATGAATAGGACTTTGAGAATAGCCTAACTTCATGCCGTCCATTTTTCCATACTTCGAATAAGTATAGGTCATATTATTGTAATCGTAAGGTGGAATTTTTTTTAGGAATAGCTGTGCAAAATCCAACCTCCAATTTTTATATTCTAATTTAAGCCCTAAATCATGGGTCGGATTATCTTTATACCCTCCGACATATATTTTCCCATCTTCATGAAAAGGAGAAATCTTATAATAATTTTCTTCATGATTTGCTACTTGTTCACCATCAGAATGATACATAGAAAACCACGCCAGAATATTAAAATCCAAAATACGCTTACCAAATAAAATATCTGTGGCTAGCTGACCTTTATTCCCTACACTTTCTTCTGCTTGCAAACCATTTACGTCATTGCCGTCCTTCGTAATCACATTTACAACAGCTGTCAGAGCCACATTGCCATACAATGAAGAGGCTGGACCACGCAAAACCTCTATCTGCTTAATATTAGCCAAACTAATACCCGGCCCCAAAGACATGGCATTTGTATAATAACTATTATAACGTTGTCCATCGCGCATAATCAATATAGAATGTTGATCGTTGCCATAAATTCCACGCATGGATACATTATCTACCACCTCGCTCTCAATTTTTGTCATACTTGGAACATAAGTAATCAACACATCCTGTAAAGTCCGGGCAGAAGAAGCTTTAATCATATTTTGCGTGATAACCGTAACCGGCACAGGAACTTCGTTTACCGTTTCAGATTGTTGTGAAGCTGTAATCACCTGAATCTCCCCATTTCTGTTTTTCATAATCATCTCAGCAAAGCGTGCCGGATCATCCAAAGCTATCGTATAATCAGGTCGGTTTTGCAACAAGGTTATTACTGAGGCTTCAGCATTCGTATAATCATCAAGATACAAATATGAAAGTGCCTGCAATCGCAATGCTTCTGTTTTCGTAGATCCGATATAATATTTCATATTAGCAGTCAACAGCTGAATAGTCTTATTAAAAAGTCCATTATCATAGCTTTGCTTAGCTTGATTAAAACTATAAAGTGCATTATTGGACTGTGCACATGTTTTATATGTGGAACAAACCATAAAAACGAGAAAAAAAATCAATGAAAGGGCACTTATAAAACCAAATCTCTTACACATATTAATCTCGATTTTTAGCAGAATATTTATTTTTGCGTCTTAAAAGGAAAAGTCAGTATAAATATCGTATGATCACCTTCCACAGACTCCACTTCTATTTTACCTTTATGCTTATCAACAATGATTTGTTTCACAATACCCATGCCCAACCCGGTACCTTGTCCAACAGGTTTTGTCGTAAAAAAATTATCATATATCTTATTTTTTACTTCTTCACTCATCCCAATACCATTGTCGCGTATAGACAAGACAAGATTATCACCTTTTTGGCATAAATTAATCGCAACGGATGGTTTATATCCGGTATCATGGGTTCCTTGAATACGTTTCCATACAGCATAACAGGCATTATTTACAATATTAAGTACTGCCCGGCTGAAATCTTGAGGTACAACATCCGCCTTGGGCAATTCTTTTTCATAATTCTCTTGAACAGCAATATTAAAATTCTTATAATTTGCACGCATAGCATGATAAGACAACCATACATACTCATGTACCAGCATCGAAATGTCCGTTGGGATAAATTCATCCTCTTTACCACGAGAAGATAAAAGGATGCCCCGTATGATACTTGTTGCTCTATTACCATTTTCAATAATTTTATTCATGTTTTCGTGGATATCTCCCATCATTTCTTTTATGTCACTAGCTTCCTCAGCTGAAATAGAGACTCTCAAATTATCAATAGCATCTTGTAAATCAGCAATAAGTTGAATGCTTATCTTACTAAAGTTGATTACAAAATTAAGCGGATTCTGTAATTCATGTGCTATACCGGCACTAAGCATCCCCAATGAGGCCATTTTTTCTTGTTTTTTTAATTGAGTTTCCAGGTTTTTAACCTTAGCTTGCAATTCTTCGTTAGTAATTGTTGAATTCTCCATTTTGCTAATCGTTTTAATTATTTTTGCTCTCTGATATAAACAAAGGCAACACAATCGTAGTCTCTGCATACACCCCTTGTTCTGATTGTATATCAATAGTTCCGTGATGATTTAAAATAATCTCTTTACTTAAGTATAAACCTATGCCGGAGGCTTCTGCTGTGGTCTTAGTTGTAAAAAACGGATCGTATAAATGCTTAAGTATGTTAGTCTCAATACCAATACCGTTATCACGAATTTTTATCACTACGTTTTTTTCATCCTTTACAACTTTTACTATAAGCATAGGGTTATATTGAGTTTTTTTGTATTTTTTAATAATCGCATACATACTATTGTTTATGACGCTCATCATAGTCTTACTCAACTGCTCGGCATTTCCTAAAATAGTAATCGGATAGTTAGGCAACTGACTGTCTATTTCAATATGATAAGCAGCAATTTCTTTCTCATAATATTTACCTACCACCTCAACGTCCTTATTAAGTAACTGCGTTATATCCATTTTCAGCAGATTTCCACTCTTATTATCTTTAATAACTTCTTCCATAGATTTAAGAATTCTTGATGTACTACTTCCGTGAATCTCTATTTTTGAGAGATTCTCAATCATCATGTCAAGAATATCTTGTGAATCGTTATAATTATTTTCACCCATATGCTCCTTTTCTTCTACCAAATCATTTTTCAAATCATTGATAAGAGCCAAAGTCAGGTGCGCAAAATTATTTACATAATTCAATGGATTCTGAATACGGTCAATCAGCCCTTTGGTTAGTACACCAACAGCTGCCAACTTCTCATTATGCACCAACGAATCTTGAGCATTATGTAAATCAGCAAGAGTATTCTCCAATTTCTTGGATTGTTGAACAATCTGTTGATTCTGAAGACGTAATAACTCTGTACGATCTTTCACCACCTTCTCCAATAGTTCGTTTTTTTTACGTAGCTTGTAGGTTCTACGCCCAATAAAAACAACAACAAGAAGACCAAGAAATATAATATAGCATAATATACTATACCATCTCAAATAATAAGGCGTAAGAATGTCAAAAGAAAATTCTTTAATACTGCTCTTGTGGTTATATACATCCGACACATAAACTTGAAAACAATAATGTCCCGGACGGAGATTATAATAAACCTGAGTCATCTCTGTCGTACTCTTCCAATCATCTTGATACCCTTCCAAATGAATATGATAGATAGCTGCATTTGATTGATATGTATCTGCAGAATACTGAAAAGTAATTTCTTTGACTCCAGGTTTAAATGAAACAACACTCTTAAACCTTTTTGCCTCCATAGATTCCTTATTCAATCGATTGCCCCCATAATGAATTGAATCATTATCTACGGAAATGTAACGAATATAAATTTTAGGTTTATTAATCCATATTTCGTCCAAAGCATGCAAATCAATCTGATATAAGCCAAAATCGCCGCCAAACCAGACCAAATTTCTTGTTTCTTGATAAACTATACGTATGTTTTGTTCAGCCAGAGCATGCAATGCCTCATTTGTGGCCGTTTTGGGTTTCCCTCTTTTGACCAGCTGTACATGATGCCCCATTTCATCAGTTACCCAAAAACCCTTTTCTCCGATCTCAGGCACAATCACACTGGGCCAAATATCACTACCGTCTTCTTGACGCTTTATCATATAAGATTGAAAAGTCTTTGTCTTTTCGTTCCATATATAATTATTTTTCATGGTGATAAGAAAAATTTGTTGACCGATTTGCCTAATCTGGTTACCTGAATTACTGGCAAAACCATCTTTTTTACCCACCAAATGAAAGATATCGGAAGAAGAAACTTTCTTATAAATTTCACCGAAGATCGTCTGCATCCAAATTGTACCTTGTTTGTCAACAATGATATTTGTTACCTTGTCAATATTGGCAAATTGTGTCATTTTCTTAGGATTATCCGCTTTAAAGCTATAGACACCATCAAGCATACCAACATAAATATCCTTATTATGAAGAGAAAAGGCTACACTAAAAACGGTATTATCAATTAGCATATCAGATTTGGTACCATTTATTAGATAAAGTCCGTCATTTGTAGCTGCATAAAGTCGACCGGAAGGACCAACCTTAAACATCCAACAAGCTTGAGAAATATGCGGAAGTTGCATGAATTGTTGTGCATTGACATTAAACAAAAATATACCTTGATAAGTACCCACATATAATTTTTTTTGATATCTGATCATAGACAAAACTTCGCCCTTCAAACCTTCATTACTGGTATATCTACTGTAAAACGAAGGTTTTCTAACTTGAAAAACGCCAGCATTAGTAGCTCCCCAAATACAGCCTTTCTTATTTACCGCTATTGCATTAACACAATTGCTGCAAAGACCATTCTTTTCTGAAAGAAAAGACAATTCCTGATCATCGGCATCAACAAAAACCAAACCACGATTTGCTGTTGCAACAACCTTTTCACCGTTACCTAAGAGCAGAACCTGATTGACAATATCCGTATTTTTTAAGACATTAGAAAAAATTCTATTTTGAAGGTTTTCGTTATTGACTTTTACATAATGTAATTTTTCCCCCTTCTCCACATAAATATCTGAATGTAAAGTATGAAAACAAATATTACCCATATCTTTGGTAATAGACAATATTTCTCCTATACTTTCATCGGAATCATGAGAAGAGGATTTCTTTACAACCGAATGCAGAACATCTTTTTCAAGCTTTTGATTATTGTCGGATATTAAACAATGAAGTTTAAAATCCCCAAAATGATTAACAACAATCTTTCCTGCTACATTATATCCACCAAACCAAATAGTTCCAACATTATCACGATACAAACATGTTATACGCGAAAAACCGGGAGAGCGGAGTATCGTCCACGTAACACCATTAAAAATAAGCACTCCTTCAAAATTGGCAAAAAAAGTTTGGCCATAATCATCGCATACAACATCGGTATTCCTATTATGTGCATGATAATCCTCAGTATTAAAATTCTTAAAAAAAGGCAACCCTTGTATCCCTGCAGAAAGGCATGGCGAAACAGTACTACAAAATATTAGTACCAAGATTAAGTAAACTAAACGAGATTGATCTATATTTTTTCGTCCCATATCATATTTACTTATCAATGAAAGTCCGATAATTCATTTGTCTACCAATATATTTATTCCACTCTTCATGCGTCAAATTCCGTGTTAAATGACGGCGAAGTTCCGGTATCATTATTTCAGGAGAAAGACAGGACGCATAAACACGACCATGTTCATCCGCAAGAATAAGTTCTTTATTATTGTTTAATAACAAAAGAGACAAGATACGTGAACTGAAAACATGACGAGAAACATCATTCTCTGGGTTTTCTAATAATTGAATGTGAAGATGTGATTCATAGCCCATAGATACTAACAACTGATGATTAGCAGCAATACCAATAATGGCAGCCCTATGCGGATAATAGAAACCACTTCCTAACAATTGAACTGAGCCATCGGCATAACCTACAATCAGTTTTTCTTTTATGGGATAGAAACAGACGATAGCCGACTTATAATTGGATAGCCCAATTAATTTTAAAGTTGTATCCGATGTGCAACCATAAACGGTACCTTGCTTGTCACCTAAAAGAATCTGATGATCATCCTGTTTAAGTGCCGTCCAAAAGTGAGATTGCCCTATACACTTGAGGCTTTTATTTCCAATATTATAGCAAAAGCATTGTCCTTCTTTGGTAAGCAGATAAAGTTGCCTGTTTAAATAGGCAATATCAATAATTTTGTTAATCGATAATTTGGTTATACGCATTAATTTATCTGCCTTAGTATTACAAGATTCAGGGACGACTAATAAAGAACCAAAGTTATCAATAACATAAATAAGATGATCCGTCGAATCATAACAGGCTGAATTAAAATAATAAGTTGGATCTGAAAAAAGAATATTTTTTGATGTGATGTTAAAACTTTTTAGCTTGAAAGTACCAACTTCACCGAAATTAGAAATAGCCAATATCCGGTGATCTGGCATTTCTATTAACTTTATAATACCACCTTCCATGAATCTATCATCATGTTGCAAAGAAGACATATTGTACAACCGATCATAAAAATAAGATTTATAATAACTTTCTCCACACTCTTTCATAAATTCACCAGCTGCATATGTCAACAATTCTCTTAATTCCAGATTCATTGATGAAATATCGGTAGCAACCATTAAAGAGCGTGAAAGAGCGGCTATAGAAAGCGTATCCGTTTGCCTCTTTGCTAACTCAGCCTCACGCTGTCTTTTGATAGCCACTTGCCTCTCCAATTGCATTTCCTTGAAAGCCTTAAGTGCTTCATTTGTAGCATTTTCAGCTTTTCCCCGTTGCACTTCTGCCTGCGTACGCATGGTTTCGGCAACAGCCCTTTGCTGCTCGGCATATTGCCGACGTTTATCGGAAGTAACCATCTGCTGATATGTAATCTCTTCCATCTGACTACTGACTCGACGTACGATGACAGCCTCCTTCTCTTTATCGGCCGCATGAATCAGCAACTGGTTCTTTTGAGCTAAAGATGCTTTCAATGTTTCTTCTCTTTTATAAAAAGAGAAACACAGCAAACAAATAATAGCTGTTAATATAAATATAAGTATCGTACGTTTCATTCTTATTTTTCAGATAATAAGAGAAAATAAAATATCAAAAAGTCATATCAGGTAAACTAACATAAATTTCTATATTATTTTTAATACCATAATTGACTCTGTTGATTTATCTGTTTTATAATTTCTTGTGCCATAAGGTAACAATGTGCCCCGGTACGTGCTGAAACCAAATCACAATCAACTACACAATCTTTATCTACATAGTCTACACCGTAATTTTTAGCATCTCCCAAAAGATTGTTATGTACCGTCATTTTTCTACCCTTAACAACTTCAGATACCGGAGCCATGACCCAAAGTCCATGACATATAATGCCTTTGATAATACCCTTATGTTGAAAGGTACGTTTCATAAAAGCCGAAGCTGGTGGAATTTTATTTATATCTTCGGTATAACGCAAACGATCGGCTACCATTCCGGCCGGTACAATAATTGCCGAATAAGAATCAAGTTCTTTATCGCTCATCCCTTCAAAACTCTCATCGCAATAAAATGGAGCTTTCAATTCATGCCCGAGAAAAGTAATACTCTTATTACCCCATAATCGAGTAAGGAAATGAACCTCATACCCTTCTTCAGCAAATCTGAATTGATAATAATAGATCTCATTTTCATAAAAATCGCTTTCCATCAATATACCTATTTTTCTCATTACTTAATTTTTCTTTTTATTCGTTATATGTTTTACTAATATCAAAACATTCTCCCCACTTACACGATTATAAGAAAGAGAATCCATCAATTTTTTAGTCAAAAAGATACCCAGGCCTCCTATTTCTCTTTCTTCCAGGGGCAATGTAATATCAGGGTCTTCTTTAACCAATGGATCAAAAGGCACACCACCATCTCTGAATTCCATAATTAGATTATCTTCTTTCTTCTCAATAGAAACGATAAGATAACCTTTCTCTTTATCAGTATAAGCATAGTTGTTAATATTAACAACTATCTCTTCGGTAACTAAACGTAATGCATACGCCAATTCATGGTATGGCTTCACTTCAGGGGCGTCCATCACATAATCTATGATATTCCCGACTTGTCCTGTTAAAGGCTTAAAGCAATGAGTAGACATAATTACTTATTTTTGAAATCAATGTAATTCTGTAAACCTGTCATGGTAAAAACGTTTTTAACATCATCGGAACAATTAAAAAAAACAATTTTGGGATTCGATCCCAATTTCTGTTTAACAAAAATAATGGTACGTATTCCACTACTCGCAATATAAATTAGTTTTGTAGCATCAAAAACAACAGTATCAAGACCTTTGCCCTTATATGCACTTAATTTTTCCATCAATAATGGAGCATTATTCGTATCAAGCCTTCCTTGAAGTTCAACAAATAAATGACTTCCTTCTTCTCTAACATTAAAACTATTATCCATAATATTATTTATTAATTATTTGTAATTATATCAACTATTTACTCACCAATATCATAATAGAACGTGGACCGACAATAATTTCTTTGTCTTTTACTTCTATTTCTTTACCAATTTCAGCAATATCATTAGGAGCTTTAACGTCAGTATTTGCAAATACATACCACGACATATTCTCAAACAAGACAGGTAACTCAAAAGCATGCGTTTCCCAATGCATATTCATGGCAACATAAATGAAATTATCATTGCCACCTACTGCATATTGACCATTAAGCATAAAGGCTGCCGTTAAATTATGAAATTCTGTAGCAGGATTCCATGCTTCAACTCCGTGCCACGAAATATCAGGATAACCGGTATTCTTGTAATCGCAATATCCGAAATGGTATTCAAATCTTAATACCGGATGAATCCTTCTGAACTTAATCATTTGCTTAACAAAATGATGAATATCTTCATTCTTCTTTAAATTATTCCAATCCAGCCAACTAATCTTATTATCCTGACAATAGGCATTATTATTACCATATTGGGTATTTCCCATCTCATCTCCGGAAAGAATCATGGGAACTCCTTGACTAACCAACAATAAAGCCATTGCATTCTTAATTTGTTTATGACGCAAAAAATTAATTTCTTTATTATCACATTCACCCTCCCAGTCACAATTCCATGAATTATTATCATTCTCACCATCAGTATTGTTTTCGCCGTTAGCTTCATTATGCTTACCATTATACGAAACTAAATCCATCATCGTAAAACCATCATGGGCTGTAATAAAATTAATACTTGCCTTAATTCCACGATTATGTGCGGCGTATAAATCCGGAGAACCACAAAGACGTTCCTTAACCTCACTAAGTACATTTTCATCACTTTTTAAAAAACGTCGAATTGCATCGCGGTACTTACCGTTCCATTCAGCCCACCTGCCCCATGAAGGAAAAGATCCAACTTGATAAAGACCTCCGGCATCCCATGCTTCGGCTATCAATTTTGTCTTACCTAAAATAGGATCATGAGCTAAGGATTCCAATAAAGGAGGATTGGAAAGTGGTGCACCATTTTGATCTCGACCGAGAATGGCTGCTAAATCGAACCGGAATCCATCAATATGATAATCGGTAACCCAATAACGAAGACTGTCGATGATCATATCTCTCACATTCGGATTATTGCAATTCAAAGTATTTCCACAGCCACTGAAATTATAGTAATATCCATCAGGAGTCAACATGTAATAAGTCTTATTATCAATTCCTCTATAAGAAATATACGGCCCATTTTCATTTCCTTCAGCCGTATGATTAAATACAACATCAAGCATAACCTCAATATTGTTCTCATGATAGATCTTGACTAAATTTTTCAATTCATCTACTTGCATACCAAATCTGCCAGTAGAAGCATAAGCTGCTTTAGGTGCAAAAAAACCAACATTACTATAACCCCATACATTATACAAGACCCCCTTGCCATCTGGTGAAAGACGACTATTCTCAAATTCATCAAACTCATGTATAGGCATTAGTTCAATACAAGTCACACCCAAATCTTTAAGATACGGAAGCTTTTCTACAATACCAGCAAACGTACCCCTATGCTTTACACCAGAAGATTCATCTTCGGTAAAATTACGAACATGCATCTCATAAATGATACTATCTTGAATTGGAGTCTCTAAAGGTACGTCATCTTCCCAATCAAAATCATCGGCAAGAATACGCCCTCGATATTGAAAGATTGAGTTCCAATCAGGAGGAACTCCCCATACATCACGTCCTGATATTAATTTTGCATACGGATCAAGCAAAACTTTTTCCTTATTAAACCGATAACCTTGTTGGAAATCATAGGGCCCATCCATACGGTAACCATATTCTATTTCTTCATAATCCAACCCAAAAACCATCATTGAATATACATTACCTAATTTAAACTCCTTAAAGAAAGGAATTTCAACAAACGGTTTTTCTGCATGATTCTTAAACAAAACAAGCGTACAGGCTGTAGCATACCGTGAATAAATTGAAAAGTTCACTGCATTTCCCACAACAGAAGCCCCGAAAGGAAAAGGCTTACCTGCACGCAACTTGTAACCCTTATAGTCGTGGGTAGGGAATAAATCTATCCGTTGCATAACTTATGATTTTAAACATTCATCAACCGTATTAAAATAAGTGAAAAACTTATCAAACCCAGTCATCTTCATCACATCTTTAACATCATCGGAAACTCTAACTAGATATAAAACAAGCTTTTTACTCTTAGCAACCTTAAAGCTGTATAACATTACTCTCAATCCAGCACTAGAGACGTATGTACAATGCGAAAGATCTAATGCAACATTCTCATTCTGATCAAGGATAGCCAATATGGCAGCCTGCTCTTCAGCACTCGTTGAAGCATCGAGGATTTTTCCTACTTGATGTACTTTTATATTCTGCATAATTCAATATTTTACTTAGGTTCAATAATTACTTTGATTTTCGGACGATAATTCAAAGCTGGAAGCTCAATAATCATTTTTTCGGCATCATACCTTGTCCATTCCTTACCATCAATCCAAACGTGAGCAATCTTAATGCTACCTGCCGGAAGAATATCAGGTTGGACACGAAGGAGGTTATCTTTAAAACCGTTAACCATCGGTTTGAAATATAAGGGTAACGACTTTTTAGTATTCAAAAGATTAGTATATGTTGCTGCGAGATATGCCAACTCAACAGAATGATAAGCACTCATGGAATGACTACCTTTATTACGCTCGGTACCCAACAAATAAGGCAAACCATTATTTAGCACATTAAAATAAACGGCACCATCCTCATGATCAAGGAAGAATGTGTTATAAAATGCCGCAGACTCACGTGCATAACGCAAATATTCTTCCTTCCCATAAATACCATAAAGTATTTCGTAAGCAAGAATGGCCTGCTCCTGTTGCCACCAAGCCTTACGGTCATGCCAAGCAAAACGATAATATTCTTGATCGCCATGTAACTTACGTTCTATTACATCATACCAACCACCACGCTGAACATCTAAACCAACTTTAGGCATTACATTGGCTATATGATGAGCTAACTCCTCATATATCTTTTTAGGGCAAACACTATTAATACGCATCAAATTCCACGCGATTTTCAGATTATGACCAACAACAGCTCTGTCTTGTTGCCATCCCCATGATTGATCAAAAGACCAATTATCATGGAAACGTTCATTGACAAACGGACTGTGCTCATAGTCAGGAAAATGTGTAACAATAGCATCAGCTGTATATTCGAGAAATTTTCTATATTTCTCTTCACCGGTAGCCAAATACAAATTAATCAAATATGCCGGTGCATGATCTCCAACAGAATTCCAGTTTTTACACAATTTATTAGCCCCAAGTGAATCACTGGCCGGACTCAACAGAACCGGATCGATGTGCGAGTAATATCCCTCACTTTTTTTATCCTTGAAGAAACGCTCAAATAAAGAAATCGTTAATTCAGTATCTCTTAAAATACCCGGATCACCATTAATACGATAAGTTTGAATTGGACCAGCCAAAGCATAAATCTGCTCGTACATAGGAATCGCGTCATAATCATCACCAAACTCGGAAGTAAAGATCTTCGTTTCTTTGCCGTTTTTAACATCAATGCCATGATACCAATAAACAATGTTTTCATCAACATCATAAAAGCGCATATGCTGTGAGAGATATTCAACTCCTTTCTCAGCAACATCAAGAAATTTATCTTCACCGGTCAGCATAAAAGCAGATGCCATACCATAAATCATACGTGAAATAGTGTCTGTCTCTTGACGATATGTATTCTGATCATTTTCGCCACTTAGATTAACGGATGTACGATAATGCTTATAATCAATATCTCCTGAAGTACCAAATTGGGCCTTAACAAAAAAATCACAAATACTCTTTGCCTGATTCGACCACCAATTCGATTCCTCAAAACGATATTTGCCAACTGTTCTCTCTGGGAAATCAAGTTGCTTAGCCTCAAATTCATAATTATTATCGGCCTTTGGATAGAAAAGGCCATAGGCAAAAACCATTCTCCCCTTCTGAGAAAGAATAGAATATAGATCTCCGGTACAATCCTGATAAGGTTCGTCCAGATTTCTCAACATACGCGCAAATGTAGTATCAGTAAGTACTATTTTAAAATTCCGTTTGTCAGTAGTAAGTAGTTCAAAGCAATGATTCTTTTCATCGAAACTTTGTACATATCCAGATATCAAATCGGAAAACTCAAATTGCATGGCACCTTTGGGTTTAAAGACTTTAAACTTGTCTTCCATATTTTTCTATTTTTAAAATTAATAATATTATTATTTTAAATGTTTGATCGTCAGCATTGTAATATCATCCGATTGCTCAGCTCCACTTGAAAAATTTTCCACATCAGTGATTACTGATTCTATAATTTCTTGAGAATTTGCTCCTCCTAATGTTGATAACGAATTAACCAAACGAGTCTCATCAAACTGCTCATGTTTAGTACTGAATGCTTCAGTCACACCATCGGTAAACATCACAAGTGCATCACCCTCTTTAATCGTCAACATATCATTTTGGAATTCGAAATCATCAAAAACACCGAGAATGAAGTTCTTAGACATAGGCAATACCTCAACAGTATTATCACTACGGAGGATATATGGAGGATTATGTCCACCATTTGTATAATCAATAACTCCTGTAACAACATTGTAAATACCATAAAAGACTGTAACAAACATAGAATCAAGACTTTCCTTGCAAAGCAACTTATTGACAGATGTCAAACAAGCATTTGAAGTTATTCCCTGCATACCTGTTGCACGAATCAAAGTACGACTTACAGCCATAAATAAAGATGCCGGCACTCCTTTACCGGAAACATCTGCAATAACAAACCCTAAACGATCATTGTCTATCTGGAAAAAATCATAGAAATCTCCACCAACATCTTTAGCAGCTTTCATGCTGGCAAAAATATCCACCTTATCACTTAACTCGGGGAAAGGTGGAAATATACGTGGCAAAATGGCCTGTTGTATTTCACCGGCAACAGCAAGATCATTCTTCAATGATTCCAACTGATCGTGTTCTTTTTGGCGTTCACGCACATATTTTATTTGCTGAATTGCATTTTCAATAGTTCGAGCCAAATCATCAAGATCAATTGGCTTAGTCGCAAAATCGAAAGCACCTCGGTTCATTGCCGTACGGATATTTTCCATATCACCATAAGCTGAAACCATAATGCATTTTAAAGCTGGATTCCTCAATTCATTTATCTTTGACAACAGAGTTAGTCCATCCATCTCCGGCATATTAATATCACTCAAAACAATATCAAAATCAGGAGTTTCAAGCATCATTTTTAGGGCTTCCAACCCATTATGAGCAAAAGAAAAGATGTATTCGCCTGCACGTATTTTCTTTCGGAAATACTGTGTCAACAATATTTTTAAATCATGCTCATCATCTACACTAAGAATTTTTACTGCCATATTTATTTTTTTTACATCATCATTCTATTCGGACGACCGATAGTCAAACTAATTCTTAAATAATGGGCTGTTCCACCAAGAAACTTAAAACTGCTGGATTCACCTTTTGAAAACCATGTAAATTGAGGATTACATGCATACGTCAATATCAAACGGTTAGTAATCTTAAATTTCAAGTACCCAAACATATTAAGTGAAGTATACTTATTTGTTAACATCCCTTGCATTTCAGCCTCGAAACCGGCCATCGCCAAAAAATTAAATTTTGGATTTATCTTATCCGGCCTCAAACGGAAACCACACATAGGAATAAAAGTTTCTTTAAGAGCCTTATTGGATTCTGTTATCGTAGGTAACGAAGATGCCATCAAATCTCTTTTACGCTGCGCGTGAGGAATGGCACCGATATAATCAACATATCCTCCGATTCCGAGAAAATAACATTGTTCAGGTTTTTTATAAGCAATTTCTCCCTCATAACTAAAATACCATCTATTGCTACCAGCATAATTCTTTATACTTTTTACAATTGTTGAAACATGTTCTTTTATTGTTGAAAGTAATAAATAAGATTGTAATCCCTTTGCTGTTATATTATGTATTCCACAATATATACCCTCAAATGAAGGATTATCATAACAAGTTTTTGCGCCTATAAAAAATACGGGTTTATTTATACCCACTTTATAAAGAATTTCAAATGCATCATTAACAAAAGGTGTACGTCCAAAAGTGTGCGAAGCATCTTCACCTAAAGCCAATCGTCCGTAAAATTGTGATTCGGATAATTTACTAATCAACCGCCCGAAACGAACATTCAAATGATCAGTAAAATAATGAGAAATTTCCAAATTTAAAGGAAGTAAGGTATACGATTTCGAATCCAATATATTGTAAGATACAATAACATTAGCTTTTGTTTTCTCTGCTAATTGAGAAGAAAGAATAAAATCTATTCGTTGAGTATACGTACTATTATACCCTAACTGTTCTTTTACCCAGTCATGATTGCACGTTGTTGTAGTAAAATCTTGAGATAGTTGACAACCAAAATTTATAACATCTGGAGACCCACTTTTATTATTGAATCCAAGAATAGAATCTGTTTGATCAAGTAAAGGATCATAATTATTACTCACCTTCTTGTCTTTTATACAACCATTATCTATATGAATCGACAAAGCATCATCATAATTTTTTTTCTGATTTGGAAAGTTGCCTACACACTTGATTCCATTTCTTTCAGACTCCACATTACGAACTAATCGCAAGCCGGTACGCCAATTGCAACAAACTCGATTTCCCAAAACCTGCTGTAAACCAAAAAAACGGAAAGTACTACGCAAAAATGGAGGATAATTACCCCAACTACCACCGCGAAGTACATGGCAATTAACACCACCCTTGTCTCCGACACATAAAGGTCCGGTAGGATTAATACATTCTTTAGGATGTTGTTGACAATATGCATAGTAATCATAAGAATACAAATCCCAACACCATTCCCACGCATTGCCCGAAAGATCATAAATACCTAACGCATTTGGAAGCTTTTGCCCAACCCGATGAGGTCTTCCTTCCTTAAAAGACAAATCCTGGGGACCGGAATTAATATTAAACCAAGCATACTGCTGAAGCGTTTTATAATAGTTTGCGGCTTCTTTTCGAGTTTTGTAGTTATCACATTCTCTCTCTATTCCTGTTTTATCAACATAACTGGAAGAGCATACTGCGTCATCACACCCAGCTGCATAAAAATGTCCCTTACCATTATTAATCGTCGGTATCTGATAAGCACCTCTTGCTACATATTCCCATTCGGCCTCGGTAGGAAGCCGATAACCATTAGCTTTGGTATCATAATAGTATTGACCGTTTTCCCAGACATAACAAGAATCCAAACATTCCTGTTTACTCAACCAATTACAAAAGTTAATTGCATCATCCCAAGAAATATAGACTGCAGGAGCATTGCTCCTTTCCCAACCTTTCTCAATCCATT
>JALNVG010000032.1 GCA_023227685.1 Bacteroidaceae bacterium | reverse complement strand
TATATTTATCTTGATTAAGAGAATAAAACAGTAATACACATATATAACATCATGCCAATTAAGTCGTTTGTGATAGAAATGAATGGTCCTGTAGCAATAGCAGGGTCAACTTTTATTTTTTCGAGTGTCATGGGTACAAGTGTTCCAAAAATAGAAGCAAACATAACTACCGCAAATAGGCTCAATGACACAGAGTATGTGACTGTAGATGTTGGTCCAAAACGGATGAAATTGTAAGTATACACTAATATGGAAATGATAGTTGCATTAATGATAGCCACCATTGATTCTTTGACGATCTGTTTGAAAACATTTTTTGTATTTAACGTGTTGTTGGCTAGACCTTGTACAATGATAGCAGATGATTGTGTACCTACATTTCCACCGGTTCCTCCTATAAGAGGTATATAAAGGGCCATTTCGGGATGAGCAGCAAAGGTTGTACCGAAGTTGCCAAGAATAAGAGAATTCCCAATGCCGCCTAGCATGCCGATGAGTAACCAAGGAAGTCGAGCTGTAGTTTGGTGCAAAATATTATCTTTGGTTTCAATGTCTTGTGATAAGCCGGAGGCTAATTGATAATCTCTTTCTGATTGTTCGCGTGCTTCTCTCATTACATCGTCTACCGTTATCTGTCCGACTAATCGTCCAATGCTGTCGAGTACGGGCAAAGCAACCAGATCGTATTTTTCTATGATTTGTACAACTTCATCAATCGGTGTATCTTCGTGTACTGAAATAGGATCGTTTTGCATTACATGCTTAACTTTTGAGACCGAAGGAGAGATAATCATTTTTTTTAAAGGAAAGATGCCTCGTAAACGCTTTTTATTATCGATGACATAGACATAGTAGATTTGGTCAAGGTCTTCGGCTTGTTTCCGCATTTCTTCCAAACACTTCGGCATACTCCAGTCCTCATTTACCAATACCATTTCCGTACCCATTAATCCCCCTGCCGTATTTTCATCATATTTTAATAAATCTATGATATCTCCGGCTTGCTTCAGGTTATTGAGATGGGATAAGACTTCTTCCTGTTTGTCTTGATCCAGATTACGTATTAGTTCTACAGCATCATCCGTCTCCATATTATCGACAAAACGTTCAGCTATCACTTTTGATGGTAGTATGTCGAGTAGCTCTTTTTGTTTATTATCGTCAAGTTCTACAAGGACATCAGCAGCTGTATCATTATCTATCAGACGATAAATATATGCAGCTTTTTCTATATCCAGTTCGTTGCATAGTTCTGCAATATCAACGGGATGAAAAGTGCTGATTTTAGATTTTATGGCATTAACATCTTTCTTTTCAATCCAATCTTTGATTTGCTCGATGTCTATTTTCTCCATTTTTTCTATACATTATAATATATAGCCATATCAAATTTATTGATGATCATTTGTTTGAGCCAAAAAAAATGCTACATCATTAGTCAGTGCTATAAAATCATTAACAGAGAGTTGTTCCGGACGTTTATTGAATAATTCGTTTTTTGTAAGTGGGCATTCGCTACCGAGGATTGGTTTAATAGAGTTTCTTAAAGTTTTTCGCCGTTGGTTGAAAGTCGTTTTTACCACTTGTTTAAAGAGCTTTTCATCACATTCCATCTTTTTCTTTTTATTACGAGTCATTCGTATTACAGCACTTTGAACCTTGGGTGGAGGATTAAATTCGATGGAATCAACTGTAAATAAATATTCTACGTCATACCAGGCTTGAATTAGGATGCTTAATATACCATATGCTTTATTTCCAGGCTTTGAGGCGATTCGTTCGGCTACTTCCTTTTGTATCATTCCTGTACAACAGGGAATAATATTTTTATAGTCCAACATTTTGAAGAATATTTGGCTGGATATATTATAAGGATAATTGCCTATTAGAACGAAAGGTGCTCCGGAGAATAAAGAGTCGAGGTCCATTTTAAGGAAATCTTTTTCGATAATATGTTCGCTGAGTGTAGGAAAAGCCTCGTGTAGGTAGGCCACGGATTCGAAATCCAGTTCCACTACATTCAAAGGCCTGTCTTTTTTAATGAGAAACTGAGTAAGCATACCCATACCTGGTCCAACCTCAAGGATGGGAAGATCCGGATAGCAATCTATGGTATCGGCAATTTTTTTTGCAATTTCTAAATTCTTCAGGAAGTGCTGTCCTAGAAACTTTTTAGGTCTTACTACTTTCATTTGATAATTAAATAACGTACTTTTGCATGTGACAAAGATAATCCTTTTCATTGAAGAAATAAAGAATTGGTATGAATAAACTGATTAAAAAATCGTATAAACTGATTATTTCCCTTTTGTTTGGTGGATTTATCCTATATTGGGTGTATAGGGATTTTGATTTCAATAGGGTCAGCAATGTCTTTTTCCATGGTTTGAATTGGTGGTGGATGTGCTTCTCTTTGCTTTTTGGTGTACTTAGTCACGTTTTTCGTGGGTTGAGGTGGAGGCAAACGCTCGAGCCGCTTGGCGTTTTCCCTAAGCGTTCTGATTGCATTAATGCTATATTTGTTTCTTATGCTGCCAATCTTGTTGTTCCCCGTTTGGGTGAAATTTCACGTTGTGGTGTGCTCTCGAAAAATGATCAAGTGCCTTTTTCTAAATCTCTTGGTACGGTTGTGACCGAAAGAATTATTGATGCCTTCTGTATGCTTACTATTACCGGTTTCACTTTATTATTGCAGATGCCTGTTTTTACCCGTTTCTTTATGCAGACCGGAACTAAAATGTCTTCCATAAATCATTTATTGACAACAGTTTGGTTCTATATTGCATTACTATGTATAATAGGTATATTTGTTCTTCTTTTCTATTTGATGCGCACAGTCTCTTTTTATCCGAAGATGAAAGGAACGATGCATAATGTGATGGAAGGCATTAATTCTTTGAAGAAAGTTCGCCGTAAACCTCTATTTACTTTTTATACCCTATTAATATGGACTTGTTATTTTTTCCATTTTTATTTTACATTCTATTGTTTCAGCTTTACTAGTTCACTTGGTCTGTTGGCGGGGCTTGTTATGTTTGTTGGGGGAACGTTTGCTGTTATTGTTCCAACACCTAATGGGGCCGGTCCTTGGCATTTTGCTGTAATAACTATGATGATGCTTTATGGAGTAAATTCTACTGATGCAGGAATATTTGCATTAATTGTGCATGGAATACAGACTTTTTTAGTAGCTTTGTTGGGGGTCTATGGATTGATAGCTTTATCGCTAACCAACAGATCAATTAATAAAATATAGTTCTAAATATACGTAATTATGAGTACAATTCACGATTTAGATCCACAAAATGTGTGGAAAAATTTCTATTCGTTAACGCGGATACCTCGTCCTTCTGGACATGTAGAGAAGATTACCGAATTTTTAATTAATTTCGGTAAGAATCTGGGCTTAGAGTCTTTTGTAGACGAAGCCGGAAATGTCGTTATTCGTAAACCTGCAACTCCGGGTATGGAAAATAAAAGAGGTATTATTCTTCAAGGTCATATGGATATGGTTCCGCAGAAGGACAATGATAAAGTTCATGATTTTGAGAAAGATCCTATCGAAACATTAGTTGAAGGTGATTGGTTAACAGCCGATGGTACAACGCTTGGTGCCGATGATGGTCTTGGTGTTGCTGCTGCAATGTCTGTGTTCGAATCAAAAGAGATTAAGCACGGACCATTAGAGATGCTTGTCACTCGTGATGAAGAAACCGGAATGTATGGTGCTTTTGGATTAAAACCCGGAACTTTGAAGGGGCAGATTTTGTTGAATCTTGACTCAGAATCAGAGGGTATGCTTTATATTGGTTGTGCCGGAGGTGTAGATATTGTTGCTTCTTTGCAATATAAAGAGGTACCTGTTCGTAAGGGCGATATAGCATTCAAGGTAACTTTGAGTGGTCTTCGCGGAGGTCATTCCGGTATGGATATCTGTCTTGGACGTGCTAATGCCAATAAATTAATGGCTCGTTTCCTGCATGAAGCTGTAGCTCAACATGATGTTCGTCTTGTTTCTTGGGAAGGTGGCAATATGCGTAATGCCATTCCTCGTGAAGCTCATGCTGTTATTACGATTCCCGCATCCAAAGAACAGGATATTACTGCTTTGGTCAAAAACTTCGAAGATCTGTTTAATAAAGAATATGCAGGAATTGAAACTCCGATGAAATTCTTGATCGAAAGTGTGGAAACTCCCGAATCTGAAGTCCCCGACGAGATTCAAGACAACTTTATCGATGCCGTAGACGCTTGTCAAAATGGCGTTGTACGTTATATTCCGGCTATTCCAGATACGGTTGAAACATCTTCTAATCTTGCTATTGTTAAAATCAAGGGTGGTAAGGCAGAAGTGATTATTCTTGCTCGTGGATCTTTGGATAGTATGAAAGATGCTTTAGCTACCAGTCTCGGGTCTTGTTTCTCAATGGCAGGAATGAAGGTTGTTCGCGAAGGCAGTTATTCAGGTTGGCAGCCGGATTTAAATTCTTCTATACTCAATGAGATGAAGCAGTTATATAAACAATTGTTTAGTACGGAGGCTTCAGTGAAAGTTATTCATGCTGGTTTGGAGTGTGGTGTTATCGGAGCGATTACTCCCGGACTTGATATGATTTCATTTGGTCCGACGCTTCGTTCGCCTCATTCACCGAATGAAGGTGCTTATATCCCTAGCGTAAAGAAATTCTATGATTTCTTAGTAGCTGCTGTTGAAAATGTACCCGAGCTATAGTTGCTGTTAGCAGTTATTGCTTTTGAATAGGTCGAATCCTATAAATATATGCCAAGAAGACGCGGATAATAAATATTCGCGTCTTCTTGGCATATATTTATTACATTCATGTTGCAATCTTAGTCTTATGTCATTGATTTTTTTGACGTAGGTCAATAAATATGTTATAAAACATACTTTTTGTCATATTCGTGATACAATTGAAGATAATAGGCCTTATCTTTGCAGTGTAATCAATAGAGATTATAAATAGAGATTAGGAGGATAACAAAATGAAAAGAGTAAAAAGATTGTTTAGGAAGATCGGAGAGTCCGATCCAAGTATTTGGGGTTATGTTACATTAAGTAAGTAACATTCCCTTTTATTAAAGTTGAAATTTAGTTTTCAGGTATTATGAAAAGGTTTTTCAGGTATTGTAAAAGATTGATATTATGAACAAGAAAGTAAAAAGAATAGCAAAGAAAATACTCATTGAAATGGGTAGGAATGAAATGATGAAATGGGGCTTTTTAAATTAAGCGCCTTAATTAAGCACGTTAGAGAAGAGGGGGAGAGTGGAAATGTTCCAAGTGAATGTTTCCACTCTTTTTGTGTTGTATAGGTATTGAAGTAAAAAGCCTTTATATCAAGTTTAGCCTTATTTTTCGAAGTACTGAGTGATTCATTATTAGTGCCATAATTAATGATAAAATATCAGCTATGGGTTGGCAGGCAAGTATTCCCGTCAAACCGAAAAGCGATTCCCATATAAAAATTAGTGGTATGAAAAACAATCCTTGTCTGGCAAGTGCCAGCAAGGATGCTTCTTTATATAAGTTGATATTTTGCAGTAACATACTGCAAATCATAGCAAAACCTGCTGCCTGAAGAGTAATACATTGTAAACGCAAGGCAAGTGTACCTATTTCGATAACTTCTTTTTCGTTTGAAAAGAAAGCTATAATTTCCGGTGCTGCTATTTCACAAATAATTAGTAATATTGTCAAAATGATAAAAGCTACTTTATGGCAATATTTGTAGGCTGTTTCAACACGATCATATAGTTTTGCACCAAAATTAAATCCGCAGACCGGTTGAAACCCTTGTCCCCAACCTATGATGACGGAAATTATCAAATAAACAATTCTTAATACGATAGTCATTGCTGCCAAAGCACAATCGCCATAACTTTTTATAGCCTGATTCAGCAAGATATTGCTGAGACTATTTAATCCCTGCCGTTCTAGCGAGGGAAGTCCTCCCTGTAATATGGCGATATATTTTTCTTTATTTGGTTTGAAGTTGGAAAAGGTGATGTTTATAGCGTCGGATTTGCGGTTTCCTACTAATAAAACAAAGAAGCTCACCAGCTGACTGATAAAAGTAGACAGCCCTGCACCCGAAATACCCATGCCCATGCCAAAAATAAAAATTGGATCCATAATGCAGTTTAAAACAGATCCGATACCGATACCGATCATCGCTTGCATGGCGTTTCCCTGTAATCTTAATTGGTTGTTTAGTACTAATGATGAGGCGAAGAAGGGGCAAGAAAGCAAGATGAAAAACATATACTTTTCCGCATAGGGTAATACTGTATTGGTAGATCCGAGTATATTGGCTAGTGGCTCAATGTATATTAATCCGATAATAGATATTATACAACCGATAAAAAAGGAGCTGAAGAAACCTACCGATGCCATAATTGTGGCATTTTTAATGTTTTTTTCGCCTAACTTGCGCGAGATATAATTACCGGAGCCGTGACCGAAGAAGAAACCCACTGCCTGAATAACGGCCATCAGAGAAAAAATGACTCCTACGGCAGCTGTAGCACTTGAGTTAATTCTTCCTACAAAAAAAGTATCTGCCAAGTTATATATGGCAGTAATCATCATGCTTACTATGGTAGGTACGGATAATTCACGAATCAGTTTTTCGACAGGTTCGGTTGTCATTTTTATAAATTTCTTCTGATGTGAATCTTCTGCTGTCATTCCTCCTTATATTTATAAATTGCAAAATTAAAAATAAATTTCTTCATTTGTTCGCTTAAACTCTTTTTTAGTTGGTCATCATATGTGTTTAAAGAATATTTTTTCAAAACATACCTCTCTTATCTCGTATCTTTTGTCTAATTTTGTAATTCAAAGAAAAAATGGAATGATAGTTTGTATTGCAGAAAAGCCCTCTGTAGCTCGTGACATTGCCGATGTACTTGGAGCGAGGACGAGAAAAGACGGATATATTGAAGGTAATGGGTATCAGGTGACTTGGACATTCGGTCATCTTTGTACCTTGAAGGAGCCTCATGAATATACGCCCCAATGGAAAGCCTGGAGTCTGGGTAGTTTGCCTATGATTCCACCGCGTTTTGGCATCAAACTGATTGATAATCCTGCTTATCAAAAACAATTTCATATTATCGAGGGCTTGATGCAGAAGGCTGAAGAGATTATTAATTGCGGTGATGCCGGTCAAGAAGGTGAGCTTATTCAACGATGGGTGATGTTGAAGGCCGGTGCTCAATGTCCCGTTAAACGCTTGTGGATTTCTTCTTTAACCGAAGAAGCTATTAAAGAAGGTTTTACAAAGTTGTGTGATCAGTCCGAGTTTCAATCTTTATATGAAGCGGGACTTTCTCGTGCCATAGGCGATTGGCTATTGGGCATGAATGCCACGCGGCTCTATACGCTGAAATATGGCCAGAATCGTCAAGTACTTTCTATAGGCCGTGTACAAACACCTACATTAGCTCTTATTGTGAACAGGCAACTTGAAATTGAAAATTTCAAATCAGAGCCTTATTGGGAGTTAAAGACAATTTATAAGCGCACTATGTTTTCGGCTGCAAAAGGTAGGTTCTCAACAAAAGAAGAGGGTGCGCAAGTTCTTGAAAAAGTGAAGTTGTTTGATTTTACAGTTACCGATGTAAACGTCAAGAAAGGTTTGGAGCACGCACCACGTTTATTTGACCTTACTTCCCTCCAGGTAGAATGCAATAGGAAGTATGCATTTTCTGCTGATGATACTTTGAAATTGATACAATCTTTATATGAAAAGAAATTAACAACATATCCGCGTGTAGATACGACTTTTTTAAGTGACGATATATATCCGAAGTGCCCCGGTATATTAAAAAATCTTCGTGATTATGAGTCGTTGACCTCATCGCTTAATTATAACAAGTTATTGAAGACGAAACGGGTTTTCGATACATCCAAAGTGACTGATCACCATGCCATTATACCAACAGGTGTTTATCCGCAGAATATAAATGATCGCGAGAAAATGGTTTATAATTTAATAGCTCTACGTTTTATTGCTTCTTTTTATCCCGATTGCCAAATATCTACGACCACTGTTTTGGGGAAAGTTGAGAAGATAGAATTTAAAGTGACAGGTAAGCAGATTCTTGTTCCTGGCTGGCGAGTGGTTTTCGAGAAAAACAATGAGGGCAGTGATTCCGATGATGGCTTGAATTCATCTGGTGAAAGTGAAAAGAATGAAGACGCTAAAGAGCAAGTACTTCCGTCGTTTATTAAAGGTGAGAGCGGTCCGCACGTACCACAATTGACAGAAAAGAGTACTCAGCCGCCAAAGCCTTATACAGAGGCTACTTTGCTTCGTGCAATGGAGACCGCCGGAAAATTGGTTGACAGTGATGAACTTCGTGATGCGTTAAAAGAAAACGGAATAGGCAGGCCGTCTACGCGTGCAGCGATTATTGAGACCTTATTCAAACGGAATTACATACATAAGCAACGCAAAAATTTAATTGCTACATCTACGGGAGTCGAGTTGATTCAACTCATTCACGAAGAATTGCTTAAATCTGCCGAACTGACCGGATTGTGGGAAAAGAAACTTCGCCAGATAGAAAAGAAAACCTATGATGCCAGTCAGTTTCTTGACGAACTTAAGAGTATGGTATCGGAAATAGTTAGAAATGTTCTTTTGGATAATTCGAACCGTAGTATTACGATCTTGCAATCAGCTCCGGTAGAAAAGGAATCTGTTTCAACTACTCGTAAAAAAGCTCAAAGTGGTGGTGTGAAAACGAAAACCGATAAGAAAAGCCGCGCTATTTTTACCATTACTGCCATAGATCCGAAATCCGGAGCTATCAATGATCCATTAGTAGGCAAGTCTTGTCCTATTTGTGGGACAGGTGTTATTATTAAAGGTAAAACAGCCTATGGTTGTTCTAATTGGAAAAAGGGCTGTAAGTTCCGTCAGCCGTTTGATAAATGATTGTATTACACGTTTGTATGAACGGATAAGAAATTAGTTTATTTATTGAAATAAGCTACCATATAAACAGCGATAGCTATAATTACAACGATAAGAATTAGAAATAATGTTATTTTCCATCGATTATTTTTTCTTGTTGCTGTTTCTGTGTTTACTTGCTGATCAATAGGATTGATAGGAATTTCTTTCCTTTTCACATTTCCATCATTATCTATATAAAGATTTTTACCGCTATGTTGTTCTGTGAGGGAATTATGCGCCTTCAAATCTTCAAAGTCATAATGATCCTTTGTCTTCCAATCGAGAATGCTTTCTTCACGAATCGAAGTGTCATTCTTCAGATTTAAGTCTTCTAATTCCTTGATTGAATAGGGCCCTTGTATGGTGCCGTTTATCTTTGTATAAAATTTGAACATGATTAGTTATTTTTCCTTTTATATTTAAATGGTGTATTTAAATAAGCAATGCGCAAAGGTAGCTTATATTATTAAGGTAATCGTATAAATACCTATTTAAAGTGTTATATATAGCAAATCATTTATACAATATTAATACATATACCAACCTTTGGCAGAATTAAATTAGCGCATATTTCACTTGTTTAATAAGTCTATTGTTTGTTTTGTTGATATATTGTAGGATTGCGGTAGTCCACATGCCATTGATATAGAGCAAAACCAATATTGGAAAATCCGATTTTTTATATCCATGTGCATTGTGTCCTTTGGTTAATACTATTCCCATTCTAAGTTTTAACATAGTGGATGATTAAAAACGCAAAACTGTGTCAAAAGCATTATACTTTTGACATAGTTTGCGTCCTAAAACAAGGTATCACAATTATAAATTGTGCCTTTTAATTATCTTCACTTGATTTTATCGTAAGCGTGGATAGCCTCACTAAAACGATTGTTCACATCGCCGAAGTTATATAAACCGTCGACATTTTCCAACAGGCCTTTTAATTTGAGAGAGAATACCATTGGAGGATTATCTAATGTGAGTAACTCCATTCCGCGCAACTGGTCGGGGTTCTGGTAAACAAGATTTACTGCAATATAAGCATTACCGTCTTGATCTTCCCATTTTTCAAAAACAAGTTTACAACCGATGGGGGTTTTTTTCTCTATTGCATTTGGAAGTTCATAAGATTCCACTCCGAGTGCCGCGTCAACACTGGCGATATTAGAATCATGTCCACATAAGAAAGTGAATTTCCGACCTACTGCATTAAGTTCATCGTTCAGATAAACAAGCAGCGGATGGGCAACATTAACTGCTACTGACGGTGCGGTGAAAAGCACGTCGCCATATACATCCTTGATTCTTGCTATTTTTTCCCAATCGGCATAAGTTATATCATGTCCGAAGGCTGCTTTCTTGGCATCAGGTTCTTCATAGTATTGTAGTATGAATGCATCAGAGGCTGAATTTGCCAGTTTTAGAGACCCTTTCATATTAGGCTCTTCACCTTTTTTAAGCGTAATCTGTGTGTTGTAATCATTGAAAGCACATGTTTCGCCGGACTTGCATGCCGGAGAGTTCTTTAGGTCAAGCACCTTTGCCGTTATTGCATAAGAATCTTCCAAGTTTTTGTTGAATCCTACTATTCCCTTTTTACCTCCCATAGCAGCAATCTCTTTCATTACCTGTGCCTTGTATGCATCGCTTAACTTAGTCAGGCGTGGAAAGAAAACCGGATCCATTTTGCTCGGTGTGAAACGGTAATTTACATGTATGTTAGCTAAAGGCATAAACCCTGATGAGAAGTACTGTGCCGTAGCAATTGTACGCTGCATGCTATTAGCGTAGAAGTTTACTTCATCCACAGAAGGGACACAATTCTCTTTAAATAGCCCCTTATCGACAAGCCATTTGCGGAAGAACTGTCCCATCATTGTTTCCAGCACGCCGCCACGAAGTGTCAGTTCGCTGGGGGCAGAACTCCATTTCGTCCATTGATGGGGTGTAAGACGGCTCAGGGCACTGCCGTTAGTTGACAGTGGAGAACGTATGTTGTGACGACTGAGGATAACCACCTCTTTAAGTTCGTATTTGTTCTTAAAGTCCTGCGAACGCTGCAGTTGGGCCATCATGAACGATGGACTGAGCAAAAGCAGTATCAGTAGTGAATAGAATATACTTCTTCTTTTCATTACTTTTAGAATTTAATTTGGAGACGTGTTTCGAGAATCGTAAGCTTCGTATTTAAATAGGCTGCTCTGTCAGTTGTCTTTGTGAGCGAGCATCTTACCCTCCATATCATATATTTATTAAGATAGTAATTGAATGTTGCAGACCAGTCGCTCAGGCGACCTCCAAGTATTTCTGCATTATGATCGGAAAGGTCGGTATAGTTATAAGCCAATACTACTTCCATAGAACCCGGATCAGGTGTTGCTATACCACAATCACTGTCTGTATATTTATAATTTGTTCCTTTCACAAGGCCTCTTAACAGGCCATAGGCACCGCTTGCCTTGTAGTTCTTCTGTCCATTGTTGCGATTTACTTGGGCATAATAGTACTGAGTCTCAATAGCTAAACGTCCTATTGCCACATTCATTTCAGGTGTAAACTTATACATCACTTTGGCATCAGAAATAGTTGCCGACTGAGCTGCAACACTAGCTATTCTGGTCGGAAAATTAGAACTCAATACAAATGAATGATGGTTAAGTTCTGCGTTAGAATTATAACGTGGTGTCTCAAATGCGCCGGAGATACCTATATGGAATATTTTGCCCGGCTCACGCCAAGGACGATAAACGAGACGGCTCATCATGCCTACGCCATTATTACCCAATTGGTTCGAATTACGCTTCATGGCTTCAGTCTCTTCAAAGAAACTTAATGTACCGAAAAACTGGTCCTTGCTGTGTACATACATTGCACCGAGCAGACGGGAATTGAAGAAAGCCTGATTGCTTTGAGGCTCTTCCATTGAAATTTTGAAAGAAGAACTTGTAGCACTCTGAAGGCCGAACTGATGAACAAAGTATCCTACGCGGATCAGATCGTGCTTGCCAAGATTATTCTCCATAAACACATCTTTCATTGAAACGTTACCATAAGCATAACCGATGTCAACCTTGCCGGACCACTGGCCATACTTAGCCTTAAAGCCCACACGCATGTCGGGAATAGCCATACCATCATTAAATTTCTCATTGTAATTATTTGCATCAAAGAGTCCGGCATCCATGAGGATACGTCCCGAAGGTTTAACCACCAGTTTATCTTCCTCCTGAGCTTTGGCACTGCTTACGAGAGCAAGTCCAAACGCCATCATTATAAAAATTCTTTTCATAACATCTATCTTTAAGTTAATTCGATTAATTTATAGCCTTTTTCTCACTTTTTTCCACTTTATTAGCCTTAACCAATTTAGTGAATTCTTTCTTTGCTTTTTCCAATTGTTTCATAAAAAGGTCATTAGCATGCAAACGAGCTACTATAGCACCAGCCACTAAACGGGCTGCATCAACATCACTCTGGAAATGATAACCGCAAATCACACGGCTCTCTCCCATATCATAACCCCTTTTTAGAATCTCGTTCTGGCGATCAACGTTTATTTCAGCCAAGACTAAAGCCGTTGCCCAACCAATAGTTGAATGTCCCGAAGGATAAGACCCATTTGTAGAAAGTTCTTTCTGCTGCTCAGGATTGCATGTCTGTTCCTTGTAATAAGCAAACGGACGAGTACGCATATAGTGATTTTTTGCTTCACGTGTAGCTAAATCGCCTGCATCTTCACGCATATTCAAGACCAATTTATATATTTCCGGAGTTGTTTCTTTGGATATTTTTATACCGAAAGCCTCAGAAAAGGCATTAGGAACGCCGTCTCCATTAACGCGCGCATCGGCTGCTGCCTGGTCACCACGTGGAGTTTCTCTTTGCATTTTGCCCCATTGATATTGATATTGATCATAAAGGAATTGTACGCTTCCTGGCTGTGGAGGGGCCGGAAGAAGATTAAGGCTACTTGCCACATCACCGATTTGTAAGAAGTAAAGATCCGGATTTGTTCTTACGTCTTTAATTCTTTGTTGTCCAAAGGTGCATACTGTGATTAACGACAGTAGTACAACCATTAAATTTTTTCTTGTCATGTTTATAACATTTTTAAAAGATTAACAAATTACATTAACGGAAGCAAAGGTTGTAATTTATTAGCTTTCAAAAAAGTTGCGCAAGGTTATTTCATCGTTTTGCTGAAATGCAACTATTCGCAAAACGTTGGAAATAAGATGATTAGAAAAATTAATTGAATTTAAAATTATTCAGATAACTTCAATAAATAATAGATGAGGCTCGATGAATTATTGTTCACGTAGGTCTGTAGTTGAGCCTCGTTTGTTTTGATTTTGTTATTTATCAGTCGGCTGATTACCGGATTCAGGTTGCCATAGATACCAAGCAGACCGGGCAAAAGCACACGCTTCACTTTCGGATCAACCATAAGCAGCACCGCAACTTTCACCTGCTGATTGCCGGAATTAGTGAATTTCAGAATGTTGATTATAACATCCTTGTCAGTTTCGCAGATGTATTGATAGAATGAATTGATCAGTTTCTCTATATTATTGACCACAGAACTTGCCTGGTCTGTAATCTCAGATTCCAGACTGATGTCGAACTTCTTGTTTACTTTCTTATCATTTTCACAAATCACAGAGTTTCTTGTTCTTGTATATTCATTTATACAAACTGAAATCTTATTCTTTATATCAAACTCTTTAACGCGATTGTCTATAGGTTTCAACTCTTTCAACAACAAAAGTCTTTCTTTAGATTCCATATCTGCCGCTATACTGTCTATTTTGTTGATAAGAGAGTTCACCACTTTATCTGGAACAGTATTCTGTTCCAGAAACTTCCTGCAACGAATGATATGTTTTTTTATTTTATCAAGTGCATCTTCAGAGAAGATATATTCATAATCACACTTCAAACGTGTGAAATCGTCATATAGTTCTGATAGTGGTCTATGACATATTTCGTCAGTCATATTGGCTATTCTTTCATTAATAGTATCATTGACACCTTCTATTTCAAGGCAGTCTTTGGTCATCTCAGAATATTGTTTCAGACAATCTGTGAGCACTGATATATGGTTTAGCCATATCTCATTTTTGTCCACCTGACTCCTTATTATTTCTATTTTGTCGGACTCGCATGTGTCGTGTGACTCATTGAGCAGTTTATCCCTGTCATAAGCAGACGTTTCCTCTATCCGCTTCATCTGTTTCTCTAATTGTTTTGACAACTGCAATGCAATATTGCGGTTCTTCTTCATGATATCTGCAGACAACTTAATTATCAGCGCATTTATGTCTCTATTTCCGGTCGTATTTATGTCAATATCATCAATCTCCTTTTTAAGAATCTCCTCTTCTTTCTTTTCATCGGCATCCAGCAATTCACACATAGCTGCTAACCCGTCAAATCGTCGTTTAAGGTCTTCAATGCGCAGCAACATTTGTTTTTTGCTGTCACTTTTCCTTTTGATATATGCATATACAATAATAATTACTAATATTATTATAAATAATGCGATCAGCGATATAAAGGGTAAATTGGGCACTTTTGTATTGAAATCCACCCATTTCGGATTATTCTCACGGTTCACCGTTAGCATCATAACACCTATGTTGGAGCCAAGATAAAGCGTTCCGTTCGATACAAAAGATGCCTCAGGGGTGAAACTTATGTCAGCATAATATCTGCCCGCTTCTCTTATTTTTCCATTACTGACTAAGTATTTACGGATACCGAATTCTGGCAAAGCGTAAAACAGTGTATCATTCACATACAGCAGTTTATTGAAGCCTTTTACATTGAGTGTATCATCGGAGTTCTGTAATATGAGTTTATGATTAGTCAGCATTATCAATCCGTGGTTATAATCGTTATTAACTATCAGATCGCGGATAAACGGATTATTCTCAGTATGTTCTATTCTTTTGAAATCTTTCTCTTTGCCATAATACACACCATCGTTAAGCGTTGAAAGATAAATTATATCAGAATGCTTTGGTTTATAGAATGATGTTACATATTTATTGTTTAGTTGCGCTATATTTTCTACTCTGTTGTCACTGTCTATAATAACCATCTCGTCTTGTACGCCTAAGAATATCTGCGGTTTATTGTCTATAGTTTTCAGGCACGATGCTGTGATTTTAGTGCGTGATTGGTAAATAATCGTGGAATGGCTGAACAATTTATTCTGCAAATAACTATTTCTTATAGACAAGGATTTAAGTTTCTGATTATTATTTACATAGTAAAGTTTATTACCCGATACATAGATATTCCGTACCTGTTCCTCTTTAGGAAATGAATAAATTTTAGACGCCATATGATTTAAGCGATGCTGGCGGAAGAGCTCGTTTGCAGAATTAACGTAGTATATATAATCTCCGTCGCTACATGCTGCCACGGTAGGATTGTCGCCATTGAATATGCCCAAATGGAATGGTATTCGCCATAGAGCATTTTTTGTGATCATAAGTGAAAAGCCGTTTTCCTTGTCGGATAATATAATATTGTGGCTTCCCTCTGGCACTTCCCGTCTGAGAGGAATTGTTACAAATTTCTTGAGATCTTCACTTAGAATAACGTCAGATGTGCCTATAAAATAATGTGTATTTCCTACCTTATAGTAAACTCTCGAAGAAAAGTTGAGACTTGTTTCTTTTATGTTTTTACCATTTGTATCTTCTATATAAAGAATCTTATCAGCCAATGCATATATTTTATTACCATATACAGCTACATAATGTATGTTCACTCCTTTATGTAGCAGCGTTAAGGCGGACGTTTTACAATTGACGCGCACTAATCCGTTTTGTGTAGAAGCAAATATTAAATTGTCGTTGTATTTGCATAAGTTGCTTACTAGAAATGGGGCACCGCTTTTAGCTGTCAGACTGCTATCCGAAGGATAAATCCGTTGTAGCTCACATTCATCCTTCAAACGGGATGTTGTATACAATCCCTGGCTTGTGGCGACATATACATTTTTATTGCACAATTCTATATCATAAGGCGAATATTTGTCGGCTTTATGAGATATGTTATAAATTGCCATTCGTGAGAACCCATTCTTATCAAATTTCCACTTCTGCAGTCCGGAGTTTCTCACTCCTATCCAGCAAAAGGTTTGCTGCGCAGTATTTCTGTCTGCCACCACATCATATATACGATCTGTCCCGATATGATAAGCATCCCGTGAATATTTATTGATATGCCATATATCACCTGTCTCACTTCCTATCCAATATGCAGAGTCGCCGTCAGACGAAATGGATGACAACTGATCGTCGAAATAATATTCCGTTTCACCGAGGGTTTTTCCCTGCTTAGATTCATTGCATCCGACAAAGAATATGGCAGACATGATAATGAAGAATGTTATAGCATTAAATCTTTTTATCTTCTTCATTGATTCTACTTATAAATTTTCATATTAATGCTATCACGAGTTCTGTTTCAATATAATGTTTACTATCGCAGATACATATCAGACAGACCCTGCTGCTTTCGGCATTATATTAGTGTATCTTTAACTGGTTCAACAGGTTCATATACCTTAATAATAATATAGAAGAGAATTGAAAAAGTTTTCTCGCTATCTTTGTATTATAGATGTGTTGTTTTGTTAATCAGATAATAATCAAGAATAGTCATGGCAGCCATTGCTTCGACAATAGGTACGGCACGAGGCAATACGCAGGGGTCATGTCTGCCTTTAACTTTCAAAATTTCATCTTTGCCATTGATGTTTACGGTGGACTGTTCTATTAATATCGTGGCTACCGGTTTGAATAATACACGAAAATAGATATCCTGTCCGTTGCTGATGCCTCCTTGGATGCCTCCTGAATGGTTGGTTTTGGTATCGATTCGTCCGTCGTGATCATAAAAAATATCATTCTGTTCCGAGCCTTTTAGTCCGACGCCTTTGAATCCTTCACCGTATTCAAAAGCTTTGCATGCATTGATATTCAACATGGCATTACCGAGTGCTGCATGTAATTTTCCGTAGACCGGTTGCCCCAAACCTATGGGACAATGTTCAAT
>JALNVG010000031.1 GCA_023227685.1 Bacteroidaceae bacterium | reverse complement strand
TCCCATGACGGATTTTATTTGCGCCGTGCAAATAGCAAGGTGTGTCCTCAGCAGCTTGAAATTCTTTCAGCAGCTTAGAACCCCTTGCCCGGACAAGCCGGGATGGGTTGTACTCCGAAGTCGCAAACCCTTTAAAAAATAATGGTATGGGAAAAGAAAAATCTAATGTGCCACAATCAGGTAGCAAAGGACGAAAGCCAAAGGCAGACCCGGCAATTTTCCGGTATTCGGTCAGCTTCAATGCGACCGACCATGCCCGTTTTTTGGCTCTCTTTGAACAGTCCGGTATGCGGACGAAAGCGCATTTTATCACAGAAAGAATTTTTGGCGGTTCTTTCAAGGTGATAAAAATTGATAAGGCAGCAGTCGATTATTACACACGCCTAACAACTTTTTACGCTCAATTCCGGGCAATCGGCGTAAACTATAATCAGATTGTGAAGGCTCTGAACTCCAATTTTACCGAAAAGAAAGCCCTTTCTTTTCTCTATAAATTGGAAAAGGCGACCGAAGAACTGGTGGTATTAAGCCGGAAAATTATCGAACTCACACAGGAATTTGAAGACAAATGGTTGCAAAAATAAATGTGGGAAGTTCGCTTTTCGGTGCCTTGGCTTATAATCAGAATAAGGTTGATGAAGAACAAGGAAAGGTACTTTTCAGTAACCGGATGTTTGAAAGTGAAGATGGTAATTTCAACATCCAGCGTTGTATGGAAAGTTTTGAAATGCACCTGCCCCAAGACATCAAAACCGAAAAGCCCATAATCCATATATCCTTGAATCCGCACCCGGACGATAAGCTTTCGGATGAGCAGCTATCGGAGATAGCACAGAAGTATATGGAGAAACTGGGATATGGTAACCAGCCTTATATGGTATATAAACATGAAGATATCGACCGCCACCACCTGCACATCGTATCCCTGCGAGTGGACGAGAACGGCAAAAAACTGAATGATAAGTTTGAACATCGCCGGAGCAAGGACATCACACGGGAACTGGAAGCAAAATATGGTCTGCATCCTGCCGAAAAGAAGCAACAGCAAGAACATTACCGCTTCCAAAAGGTCGATTATGCTGCGGGCGATGTGAAACGGCAAATCTCAAACACGGTGAAAGGGCTGGTGAATACCTACCAGTTCCAAAGCTTCGGTGAACTTAAAACTTTATTGTCATTGTACAATGTACACGCAGAAGAAGTAAAGGGCGAAATCCGGAGCAAGCCATATAGTGGTATTGTTTATTCAGCAACTGATGCTACCGGAGAAAAGCAGGGTAATCCTATTAAATCTTCCCGGCTGGGTAAGTCGGTCGGTTATGAAGCATTGGAACGCAGGATAGGACAATTAGCAACCAAATGGAAAGACGGTAAACTGAAAGCCAATATCAAAGGTTGGGTAAGCGAAGCATTGAAAGCTTCCGGCTCAAAGGAACAATTTGAAAAAAATCTGAAAGAAAAAGGTATTGAAGTCGTATTCCGGCAGAACCCGGAAGGTCGCATATATGGTGCAACCTTTATCGACCACGAAAACAAAGCCGTCCTGAACGGCTCTCGTTTAGGGAAGGAATTTTCAGCCAATGTATTTAATGACCTGTTTAGAGAATCCCATGTAAACGAGGGACACACAAAACAGGATGTTCCAAAAGAACCGTTCACACCTTCGGCAGAACCGTTCGTGCCGTCAGAACGGCAATCTGAAAACGGGGAATCTACAATCGGAAGTCTTTTTAGTATCCTGCCCGGTGGTAGCGATTCATCGGCAGGGAATGATAAAACCCCACCAACTCCTAAGAAAAAGAAAAAACGCCGTTACGGACGGCAGACGTAATAACAATCTAAAAAATAATCAATTATGCAGAATGAAGATGATTTAAGAGGACTTGCCAAAGTCATGGACTTTATGCGGGCAATCAGTATTTTATTTGTGGTAATCAATATCTATTGGTTTTGTTACCAATCGATAGTAAACTGGGGTGTCAATATCGACGTACTCGATAAGATACTATTAAACTTTCAGCGAACCGCAGGGCTGTTCAGCCATATCCTGATAACGAAGGTATTTGCAGTGGTATTCCTTGCTTTGAGTTGTTTGGGAACAAAAGGAGTGAAGGATGAAAAGGTAACATGGACAAAGATTTACGTTTTCCTTGTTATTGGTTTTATCCTGTTTTTCCTGAACTGGTGGATGCTGTATTTGCCATTACCACTTTCGGCGAACGCTACCTTTTACATCCTGTCAATGGCTGGCGGATACTTATGTTTATTGGTCGCAGGGGTATGGATGTCCCGGCTACTCAAAAACAATATGATGGACGATGTTTTCAATTTGGAAAACGAAAGCTTCATGCAGGAAACCCGCCTGATGGAGAATGAATATTCAGTGAATCTTCCATCACGTTTTTGGCATAAGAAAAAACAACACAAGGGATGGATAAACGTAGTAAACCCGTTCCGGGCTACTATTGTGCTAGGAACTCCCGGTAGCGGTAAATCTTATGCAGTGGTGAATAATTACATTAAACAGCATATAGAGAAGGGGTTTGCACTTTATTGTTATGATTATAAGTTCCCGGACTTATCCGAAATTGCTTACAATCACCTGATGAACCATTCGGATGCTTATAAAGTAAAGCCCACTTTCTATGTGATAAATTTTGACGACCCACGCCGAAGCCACAGATGTAACCCTATCAATCCGGCATTTATGACAGATATATCGGATGCCTACGAATCGGCATACACTATTATGCTGAACCTGAACCGAAGCTGGATTCAGAAGCAGGGCGACTTCTTTGTGGAATCCCCGATTATCTTACTGGCTGCGATTATTTGGTTTCTCAAGATATATAAAGACGGAGAGTATTGTACGTTCCCGCACGCCATAGAGTTCCTGAACCGGAAGTATGCGGATACATTCGTTATCCTGACTTCCTACCCGGAGTTGGAAAACTATCTTTCTCCTTTTATGGATGCGTGGGAATCGCAAGCCCAAGACCAGTTACAGGGGCAAATCGCATCGGCAAAGATACCGTTATCGAGGATGATAAGCCCGGCATTATACTGGGTAATGACGGGTGATGATTTTACGCTGGATATTAATAACCCGGACGAACCGAAGATACTTTGTGTCGGCAATAATCCCGATAGGCAGAATATTTATTCCGCTGCTTTGGGACTGTACAACAGCCGTATTGTAAAGTTGATAAACAAGAAGGGACAGCTTAAAAGTTCGGTTATAATTGACGAATTGCCCACGATTTACTTTAGGGGGTTAGATAATCTGATAGCTACCGCCCGTTCTAATAAAGTTGCAGTCTGTTTGGGTTTTCAGGATTACAGCCAGCTAACAAGGGATTATGGCGATAAGGAAAGTAAAGTAATCCAAAATACAGTTGGAAATATTTTTAGTGGTCAGGTCGTAGGAGAAACAGCAAAAACATTGTCAGACCGATTCGGGAAAGTTTTGCAGAAACGCCAGTCCATGACAATCAACCGTCAGGATAAATCTACCTCAATCAGTACACAGATGGATAGCTTGATACCTGCCAGTAAAATTTCAAATCTTACGCAGGGGATGTTTGTGGGTGCGGTCAGTGATAATTTCGACGAACGGATAGACCAAAAGATTTTCCATGCTGAAATCGTAGTGGATAACGAGAAGGTAAAACGTGAAACTGCCCGCTATGAAAAGATACCGGAGATTATAGACTTCCGGGATGCAGATGGCAACGACCTGATGAAAGAGCAAATCCAGCTTAATTACGAGCGGATAAAGCAGGATGTAAAGCAGATTGTGATTGATGAACTGGAACGCATCAAAAGCGACCCGGAGTTACAGCATTTAGTGAAAAGTGAAGGATAAATACTTACTTGTTAATAAGTTCTCTATATAACAGTTGCATAGCTAGGAAAGAAATAATAAATTTGCACGTTAGAACAATAAATATGTCTGAAAAAGCAATAAATCGAATAAAAGTTATTCTCGCAGAGAAAAGATTAACTAATAAATGGCTGGCTGCTCAACTGAATAAAACGGAGTCAACTGTCTCTAGGTGGTGCACAAATGAGAAGCAACCAACCATTGAAACATTTGTTGAAATAGCAAATATTCTTGATGTGGATGTGAGGGAGTTGTTAATTCCTACAAAATAGAAATAGAGATGTCAAAAAGATTAGATAGCATTATAGATGAAATTATAGATCAGTACACATATGCTGATCCCTCTCCTAGACCATGGATTATTGGATTTAGTGGAGGAAAAGACTCTACAGCCCTATTAACATTGGTGTGGATGGCTTTACTTAAAATCAGGAATACTTTTCCATACCCCTTCCAGCTGAGACGACATATTTATGTAGTTTGTAATGATACGATGGTAGAGAACCCGATCATAACAGAATATGTATATAACGTTTTGGGACAGATAGAGAAAGCTGCAAAGGAACAAGACTTACCTGTCTTTGTAAGGACAACTCTGCCTCGTATCGAAGATAGTTTTTGGGTAAATGTAATTGGGAAAGGCTACCCTGTTCCAAATAACTCTTTCCGATTTTGTACTGAAAAATTGAAAATAAAGCCAACTTCTAAATTCATATTGGATCAAGTGGACGAAATGGGAGAGGCTATTATTCTAATAGGAACTCGTAGTGCAGAGAGTGCAAATAGAGCGAAGTCTATAAAAAAGCATGAGATAAAAGGTAAGAGATTAACCAAGCACCCATTGCATCCTAATACATATACTTATGCTCCAATAAAAGAGCTTTATTTAGAGGAAGTATGGTATATAATAAATGCGTTTCCTTCACCGTGGGGATTTGACAATAAGATATTGTTTAATATCTATATGGATGCCAGTGCAGATGATTATGAATGCCCTACAGTTGTAACAGATAAGAGTCATAGCTCTTGTGGCCAAAGTAGATTTGGATGTTGGACTTGTACCGTTGTTCCAGAAGATAAATCCATGAGAGGGCTTATCAAAAATGGATTTGACTGGTTACAGCCTTTATTTATTTATCGAAACGAGTTATTGGCTGGAAGAAATATTTCAGAAAATAGAAGAACTGAGCGACGAAATGGACAATGGGCTGTTGATGATACCGGACACAATCAGGGAAACTACACTGACGTATACCGAGCTAACCTGCTTCGTCGTTTATTGGAAACGCAACGAGAAGTCCAAGAAACTAAACCTCACGTAGAATTAATATCCAGTCAAGAACTTATTGCGATCCAAGTAACATGGTATCGTGATGCTATCTTTGATTTTAAAGTAAGTGATATTTATAATCGAGTTTATGGGAGGGATATTTCTGTCGATGATCTAAAATACAGAGAGAAGATTATTTTAGAGAAAGTTTGTCGAGAAAATCCAAATGACTACCGTTTGATCAATGAGCTTTTGTCTCTGCAAAAGAGTAAGATTATACTTATGAATAATTATGGACTTCAAACCGATTTAGAAAACAGGTTGGCTTCATTTATTAAAGAGGGATTATAGCACTATGTATATAGAATCAATCATATTAGAAAATTATAGAATATATAAAGGATTGAACACCATTTCATTCCCTCAGAAAGTCGACAAAAATATATTTGTTGTATCTGGGGATAATGGATTTGGAAAAACAACATTTCTAACATCGTTAGTATGGTGCTTATATGGCAAGCAAATGAGTGATGTTGACGATAAATTTAAAAGAGAAATTGCGGAAAATGGCGGATATAAAAATTACGCAAAATTAGGAATTAATAATTCTCAGAGAAACATAAGTGACTCTTTTGAAATAGATGAAGATGAAAAAGCTATAATATTAAAAAGAGGATATTCTTTACAAGATAGCAAACATATTGAATTTAAGAAAAATAATGAATACTCTGTAACAGTTGTCTTATCTGAGGTCTTAATTCCATCCGTACCATGTAATCAAATTACAATAAAGAGAACTTTCGATTTTTTTAGAGGCGTAGAGTCTGTTGAGATTTTAATTGATGGAAGAGTTAATGAGCTAAGTAAAGATGTTGGAACAGAAATATTTATTAATGATTTCATTTTATCAAAGGACATAGCAAAATTCTTTTTCTTCGATTCTGAGAAAATAGTGTCTTTAGCAGAAATGAAGTCTTCAGAAGACAAAAAAAGACTCAGTATTGCGTATAGTGAGGTTCTTGGAGTAAAGAAGTATGAAGATTTAAAAAGTAATTTGGAAAATCTTAGGATAAAACTCCGTCGTAAATCCTCGGATGTTTCTGATAAAAACAAGTTGAATAAGCTTATAAAGGAAGCAGAAGAACTCCAAAAACTACTCTCCCAACTAATAGAAAAGCAAAATCATACAGATGAAGAAATAGTCAATAAACGTTTAATTTCTGAGCAGTATCAAGAAAAGTTGATTCGAGAAGGGAATTCAATAAGCTTATCAGAACTAAGTGGATTGAAAGCCCTGCGTGATAGTTTGCGAGCAAAAGACTTACAGTTGAAAAATGATTTAAGGGAATTGTTGGACTTAGCGCCATTTGCTATTGCTGGAAAAAAACTTGTTGAGACTTTGACTCAAACTGAATATGAACAAAAACATCTTCTACGTGATAAGAATACTTCCATTATTATGGATAAGTTGAAAGATGTGCAAAATGAATTATTTTATAAAATACGGAAAGCAAACTTGTCCTCTTCCATGAAAGAGGAGTTTGAAAAAATTATCAGTAACACTTTTGAAAACCAATCTGCGGAAGAAAATCTAGAAGATCAGAATGGTAAATTACTTATTGACTTTACTTCTGAAGAGCAAAGCGAATTTCAGAGCATTTATGAGAATATAAAGTATTCTTATAATCAGGTATTTAAGCAATTGGTTAAAGATGAAAAGAACAATAGGTTGTTCTTGAACAAAACAATACGGAAAATAACCCAAGCAGAATCTAATGATGATGACCTTCTTATAAAAGAATTAAGGGTTGAAAAGGCTAAAGTAGAAAAACAAATTGCGGAATTAGAAAAAGATGCTAGAAAAACATCTGAAAACATTGGTGTTTATCAGAAAGAATTGAGTGTTAAATCTAAATTGATCACCGAACTGTCAAAACGAGTAAGTTTAGAGGAAATAGACAAGCAAAAAGATGATTTAGCTGAGCGATTAATTTCTGAACTGAATGAATTTCTATTACAATTAAAGTCTGAGAAAAAAATATCTTTAGAAATAAGCATAAAGCATGAGCTAAATAAACTCATGCATAAATCAGACTTTGTAAATAATGTAAAAGTTGATATTCAGGAGGATTTAATAGATATACACCTTTTCAACAAGGAAGGGCAAGAAATAAATAAAGAGACACTATCAAAAGGTGAACAACAACTTTATGCTACTGGTATATTAAAAGCATTAGTAGATGAATCTGAAATCAATTTTCCAATTTTCATTGATAGCCCTCTTCAAAAATTTGATAAAGAGCATTCTAAAAAGATTATTGCTGAATTTTATCCGAATATATCGGAGCAAGTTGTTCTATTTCCTCTGCTTGGAAAAGAACTTTCGGAAGAAGAATATGAACAATTATTGCCTTTTGTAAATAAATCATATATTATAAGGAATAACAATCAAAACTCTTGGTTTGAAGATGCCTCTCCTAAAGAGTTATTTAACAAAGTAAAAGAAGGTTATGTTCACTCATATTAAGACATCTAAAGAAAATCGAATTCTAGTTGCAGAATTGACTAGAAAACTAAATTTAGGCACGGAAAATATTGTTGCTCGAATCGCATTTACATATTCATTGTCTAAAGATAAGCGTTTGAATATTTTAGACATAAAAGATTCAGGCGGTAAAGAGTATAGTAAGAATGTGCTTTTTGGTAATTATTATTCATATTATAGAGCATTGCTTTGTTCCCATTATGGGCTTTATAAAACAGATAAAGATTTGGCAAAGTATTTTAAAATGCATATAGATGATGGATTAGAAATAATTGCCAAAGAATTGGAAGATAATCCAAATCTCAACGGCTTTGATTATTTGATTGATAAAATAGAAATTGGACTTGGGGAAATATGTTGAAAAAAGTAGATTTTGACGTTGTTTATGTCTCAGGAGAAAATGAACCTGTGGAGTTCTTTTTTGATGCTCTTCTCGAAAGTCAGTCCTTTGATTTGGGATTAGGATTTTTTTGTTCTAGTGCAATTAGGGCACTAGCTCCGGGCTTTGCATATTTCATCGCAAATGGAGGGAAAGTGAGAATCTTAATAAACGACCAATTAACAGTAGAAGATAAGAATGCTATAGAAGCTGGATTAAATGTTGATGTTGAGAAATACGAGAAAAATATCTTAGCGAATGTAAAAGAACTATCCAATTTGCTTTCTGAGGAAAATGAATTATTTTTTAATTGTCTGTCGTATCTGATTGCAACTAAGAGAATTGAATTTGTTGCAACAATTTCAACAAAAGGAGGCATGGCTCATGATAAATTTGGAATTTTCATAGATAAGGCTGGAGATAAAGTTGGTTTTACTGGATCTGCAAATTTCTCGATGAGCGCATTGTATTATAATGGTGAGTCTATTAGTTGTTTTACTTCATGGACAGGAAGCACTGATTCAAAAAGAATTGAACGATATACAAATTTGTTTGAAGAAGCATGGGTTGGTGATTCATCTCATGTTTTGCATATTCCAATAAATAGGGTAAAAACATATATTAAGAAAAAATATCCCACTAAATTATTAAAAGATATCTTAAAAGATAGCAGTTCTTTACGAGAAATAGAAACTGAAAATAGATATAATTTATCTGAGCAAATTCTTGAAAAATTAGAAAAAATAGAAACCGAACCACGTTTCCCATTTCCAGAAGAAAGAGATATTCAAAAAAAAGCGTATAAAAAATGGATTGAGAATAATAGACAGGGTCTTTTTGCGATGGCTACAGGTTCCGGAAAAACGGTAACTGCTCTTAATTGTGTATTAAAGCAATTTAAAGAGACGAATTTTTATAAAGTTATAATTGTTGTTCCAACACAAGCTCTTGCTATACAGTGGGAAAATGAAGCTAAATCTTTTAATTTTCAAAACATAATATCAACCCATACCGAAAAGGATTGGAAAAGTATTTTAAGCCGCTATACAACACGAAGTATTCTTGACAAGAAAAAGAACTTAGTACTGATAACCACTTATGCAACTTTCAACAGAAAGGACATTCAGTCCTTTATAAAGAACACTCAAGGTATGGATAGTTTTATCTATATTGCCGATGAAGCGCATAATATTGGTTCTATTAATTCGTTGAAGCATTTGCCCGAAAATATTCAATACCGGATAGGATTATCTGCTACTCCAGAACGAATATATGACGATATGGGGTCTGAAAAACTCTATCAGTTTTTTAACTCAAGACCTCCCCAATACACATATCGTTATACAATGAAAGAAGCAATCGATGATGAAATTCTTTGTCATTATGATTATTATCCTGTTTTTGTGGAACTTACACAAGACGAAATGGATGAATATCAAAAAATTACAGCTCAATTGCGTAAGTTTATTGATCCGAATACAGGGAAATATAAAAAAGAAGCTGAGATGTTACTCTTAAAGCGGAAAAGGGTTATTCACAAAGCAAATAATAAAAAAGATGCAATATCAAGTTTGTTGAATGACTTAAAACAAAAACAAAAACTGGATTATACTTTTGTATTTGTCCCAGAAGGATATGAACCTGATTATTCAGAACAAGAAACATATGATATTGATAATAATGATATTCATATTATTGATGAGTATGCTCAAATGTTTAGAGAACAAGGATATAGTTACCATAAGTACATAAGCGGAATTGAAGATGCTCCCAGTATATTACAAGGGTTTGCTAATGGAGACATAAAAATTCTTCTTTCAATGAAGTGTCTTGATGAAGGAGTCGATATACCTAGGGCAGAACATGCTATATTTTGTTCAAGTACAGGTAATCCTCGACAATTTGTTCAGAGACGAGGGCGTGTATTAAGGAAGAGCGAAGAAAAAACAAGAGCTAAAATCTGGGATCTAATAGTTACTCCTCCTAACTTGTCCGATGATCCTAAAGATCTCGAACGCAATATGTTTATGAGTGAAGTGAAACGAATTGTAAATTTCGCAGCACTCGCCGATAATCAGATTGATATATTGTATGGAGATTTGAAAAATATATGCGAGCAATTAAGAATTAATGTTTTTGAAATGCTCGATCAAGAATACAAACAATATAATTAGAAAAATATATGGCAATACAAGACGAAATGTACAAACTGATTGAACAAGAGATAAATCAAACAGTAGAAGCCGGAAAAGAGAAGGTTATTGTGGATTATGAAAAGGCTAAAAATGTTGCACAAATGCTGACAGATCTTTCTACAGACATTAACGATGCCGATTCGTTAACAAATCAATATATTGCTCAAATTAAGATTATTTGTAATCCATAAAATTGTTAATTATGATTATAAAAAATATATCTATTGAGAATTTTCAATCCTACTATAACGCCCAAACATTAGAATTTTCAAAGGGTCTAAATCTAGTTATAGGGAATGGAGGAAAAGGAAAGTCGAAGTTGTTCAATGCTTTTTACTGGGTCTTGTTTGGTAAAATATATTTGACTGATATTGGATGGTGTTCTACGGATAAGCTACCTAGTTCTGCTAAGTTTTCAATGAAGCGACATGAATTTATTTGTCGAAAAGCTCTTTTTGATGCAAAAAAAGGAGATAAAGTCAAAACCATGGTTCGTATTGAATTAGAAGATGATAAAGGGCTTTTTTATGAAATTGAACGTTCTGTCATTGCAGAACGTCAAGATTGTGACGACTGGCAATCTGATAATGCGTGGGATGTATCAAATAACATTTTGAAAGTTTCGCATGATTCGGTTAATGGTACTCTAATAAAAACGGATATACTAGCATCAGATAAAATAGACGAACTATTTCCAGAGGGTATTAGAAACTATATTTGGTTTCAAGGTGAATCATTAGACAAGTTAATCAATTTTCGAAATAGAGAAACATTAAAAGCTGCGGTAAAGCATATTTCTTACTTCCCCTATTATGAAAAACTTTCTGAAATAATAAGTAAGTCAAAAGCTAAAATAGAAAAATTAGAATCAAGTAGAATTAGAGAGGCTAATAAGCACAATACAAATGTAAGAGGATTATTAACTACTATTGAAAAATGTAGAACTAGTATTAGCAGAGAAGAAGAGACGAAATTATTACATGAAACGAATATAAGTAAAATTCAAATTGCTCTTGCTGAAGATGAGGGTAAGATGTCTGGACTAGCAAGCTTTTCAACTCTTATTAGCAAATATAAAAATTGTGAAAACGAAATAGAAAAACTGAATAATGAAATATTTAAGATAGATTCTTTTCAGAGAGAGCAATTGCCTAAATTATGGATAATAAGAGGCATTGATCCAATGATAAAACAATGTGAAATTATTATTGAAAATCACAAAGAAGAACAGAATACTGTTCCTGAGAAAAAATATCTCGATAATCCCAGCCGCTCAAAACTAGAAGAAATAGTACGAGATAAAAAGTGCTATGTATGTGGTTCTGATGTTTTGGAAGGATCTACATCGCATAACTGGATCATAAATAGGCTTAAAGAGCAGGAGGAATATCTGCGAGAAATGGAAGATTATACAAACAATATGGAATTTTCAAAACAGTTTGAAAGATTCATTGGTAAAATTCAGGATTACCCAAGCTCTTTGCTTATTTCTCTTTCTTCAATAGATAAGCAATGGAAGGATAGTGAAGAAAAAATGGAGAAATATATGGCATTAAGACGTAAAAAAAATGATGAAAAGAAAAAACTTGACGACCAAATTGAAGATGTAAAAAGAAAATATGGAGTTGATCCTGTTAAACAAGCAGAAACTGCAGGTATAGTTGAGGGAACAATTAGGGCTTCTCGCTCTAACCTTGAAAGAGAGCAACGAAAATTAAATCAATCAATAGAGTTATTATCGCAATACAAAGCGGAATTAAAGACTGCTGAAAAAGATCTTGAAAAGGCAGGAAAGAAAGATGGTCATATTTCTGTGTCTGAAACTGAATGGAAAAATATTTCTATTTTCTTGGAGGATATTTGCAGAAGGGTGCAAGAAAATGCAAGAAAAGACTTACTGCGCAAAATAGAAACTCGTGCTAACGAATTCTATGTAAAATTCACGCAACATGATAATGGCTATAAGGGTAGTGTAAAAATCGGAGAGGATTATTCTATTGAGTTTGATGCTGGTTTGAATACAAGTCATGAAGATCGAAAGAAAATGAGTATTATAAATGCTTTACTTTCACTTAATCAAGAGGCTATTGGCACATTTTACCCGTTCATAAGTGATGCTCCAACTTCTAGTTTCGACTTTGATACTACTCACAAATATTTACTGGGAATTAAGGATATTTTTGGTCAATCAATAATTATGACGAAAGACGTTGATGTAAATAGTGATAATTATCAAGATCTATCAACTCAAAAAAATGTCTCTCAAATTTTCTTGCTTGAAAGCAAACTATACTGTGAAGGAGGAAATGAACCAGAGCTTCATGAAGTCTCTACAGTTGTTACACCTCTAAGAAAAATATAATTTGATTATGGAAAATATATTTGAAATAAAGTTTTCGTTTGAGCAAAAAGTAAAAGATGACGTTATTGTCAAGTTCGCCAACAAACAAGGAGGTGATTTTAATGTCTTTTCATACCATTGGCAATGTTTTGCATGGGCTGCAGTAATTGGTTTTTTTTACTGTAAACCAAAACCACTGCAATCACCGTTGGCAGACAAGCCTTTCAGCTTGAACACTATGTGGAATAATGATGGAGAAAAAGATGCTCAAGCTCTTTTATGTATGTGTATAGCAAAAGCTGGTTCTTTAGATATTCTTAAAGATCCGCAAAAGGCGATCGAATTAATAAATGAGTATGCCAATGCAGGCTTTTATTATATACTCAAAATGACGGAAAATGGAGAGAATACTTTTAATGACCTTGAGAAGGTTAAACAGGAGATTTTTTCTAGAGAGATAATAGAGCAGCATTAATAACTTAAAACTAGTATACTATACTTATGAGAACACAATACGATGAATTATGTGAATTCATAAAGTCGCGCAGAGTTGGTTTTAAAGAATACCCATTTTTTTATATTTACTTTATTGTAATTGTAATCGGAATTGGTGGATTTAGTATTTGGTCAGCATTATATATCGAGAGTATAGGTGATTTGTTTAGCCATAAAAATATTAATTTAGCTCTGATGGGATTTTCTCTACCAATAACAGCAACCTTGGCTATTGATATCTTTAAAATTGATGCTGAGCAGTTTATAAAAAATATATTTCAAGTATTGTCGACAGCTATTCCTATATTTCTAGTAATTCTCTTTATTATTTCTATAAAATCTCCGTGGGCATATCTTTTTTCATGTTTAAATATTGTGTTTTCGTTATCTTTTTGGTGGATAATAAACTCAAAGAATCCAAATCTATGTGATGATAGCTTTTATAAAAAGAACAAACGAGATGAGGAGAAATTAGCTAATGAATTAAATAAATTGTAATATGGGACTAATTTTAAATACTAAAAAAATTGCTCAGAATAACCAAGAATATCTTTTAGGTATATTCAGAATTTCGGATGTGTTAAAGTTTACCCGGTATACAGAATATACTATTTTAGGGTTTGATGAGGAGAATAAGCCGATTACCAATAATCAGGTACAAAGACGGCTTGATAAGAAAAAAGTCGAATCTATCTCGAATTTTCTTATAAATGATCCTCAAGCAATGTTCCCAACTAATATTGTTATAGCCATTCCAAATCATGCGATTAGCTCGTATGAGGAATCGGATAATAATGAAATAATTATAGAATTAGCAGATACGGTTGAAGCAGAAATAGAAAGGATTGATAAAGGTGAAGATGGGGATATTTATCTTTCAGTCATTGACGGACAGCATAGAGTTAAGGGAATACAAATAGCATTGGAGAAACTTACCAATCTAATTGAAAATTATGATGAAGAGGTTTCTGATGGTAATGATGGCTTGACCGACTTAGAAGAAAAGCTAGAAAATCTTCGAAATTTTGAATTATCAGTGGCTTTTTTTATTGACCCAGTGTTAGAGTATCAAGCAATGATATTTTCCACAATAAATAGAACTCAAACTAGAGTTAATCAGGATCTTGTTTATAGTTTGTTTGGACTAACAGAAGATGATTCTCCTCAGAAAACAGCATTAAATATTGTCAATGTTTTGAATGGTACAAAAAAATCTCCTTTTTATAAGAGGATACGTTTGGCGGGCTCAAATTCAAAGGCAGGAAAAGAGTTTTATGCTGATGGATATCCAATTTTATCACAGGCGACTATGGTGAAGTCAATCCTATATATGATTACAAAAGACAGCAGAGAAGCAGAAGTAGAAAGAAATAAGCCTAGGAAGTATTTTAAAAAACATCCAAATGACGACTTGTTTTTCAGAAAATATTATGCAGAAGACAATGATTCTGTGGTGATGAAAATTATGTTTTATTTCTTTTCTGCAGTTCAGGATGTTTTTATTGACAGTGACGGTAATTCTTTTTGGGATATAAGGAGTAACAAAAATAAACCAACTAATATTATTCAAACGACAATTGGATATGAGGCGTTATTGGATGTTTTAAAAAGAATATTGTCTGAAGAAAAAAGCGAAGATAGGCTTCTTGATAAAAATACATATATAGGCTATCTGATTAAGGCTAATGGAATTGATATATTAGACAATAATGATCCTAAAAAATTCCCATTTACAAATAGATCTAAAAAACTATTCTATGATGAAATGGAAAGGTTGATCTGGGGAGTGTAATCACCTTTTGAATTAGCATAAAACGGGGCTATTTCTTTGCGGAAATAGTTTTGTTTTTTCTGCTTTGTTATTATATATGATGTAAAGTTATAAGCTAAATTGTGCCCTCAAAATCTAACTTTAATTGATTTGGATCATTCTCAGGAGGTTTGGGGAGATATTGATCGTCTTCAGTTAAATACTCGGATAAATCATTAAGAAGATATAGTATTCGGGTATATAATTCAGGATGGTTATGCAAAATTTTTAGAGTGGGACGCCATAAGTTTTTTTGGCGATAATATTCTTCAAAAACCCAATGGTCACCTTTTTCTGCTTCATCTAACGCACCGGGACACATCCCGCCGTAATACATTTCGCTAAGTTCTGCTAAAATTGCACAACAAGAATCTTCTAATATTATATCAAAGCATGAGAAATTGTTCTGCTCGTAATATTGATTGTAAAAAGGTAGTCTCTCTAGCATGAACATAGAGTAAGCATAAGTTAAATAACTAGCAGCATTACTGGCAACATCAAAGTCTTCATCTAAAATGAGTTTATCAAAATATTCGATATCAAGTGTCGTGATTCTTTCGTCAGAACAATACCCTTTAAAATTATCTACTCCGTAATATTGACAAACTAAAGATTCTTCAATGCCAAGTTCTTCTCCCCTATTATCATATTTCACAAGTAATCTCATCCATAATTTATACTTTTCTTTTTCTCTCTCTTCATCAATGCTTCTTAATAGTGCATAAATTAGAATTGATAACAAATTGAATGATTCATCTTGGTTGAAGTTGATAGAAATAAGTTTAATGATATATTCCTCTAACCAATCGTAAGAATAATCTTCGTTTAAATTGACTTGAGTTAGAATTGCATCTGCAAATATTTTTATAATAACCTTATTATCGGTTATTTCTGGAACTAGCAACTTGAACGTTTTCTTTAATATTAATGAATACTCGGGGCAGCTAAAAAACCAGTGCAAAGCATCTTGTCCATCCTCTGTCTTAATGATATACTGTAACTCATTAAGAATTAGATTTTCACTTTTGTTCACAAGCTCTTCGTGAAGTTTCCGATTTATAATCGCTATTGAATAATTTTTTTCATAGCTATAATAAAAGTCAATTCCCGGAATTTCTTTTTTATCCACATATATAAAGAGCCCACTCTCAATCCACCGGGAAAACTCCTTCTCAGATTGAAGTCTCGACGGTAATTCCATACAACAGAATGGTGTACCTTTTTCAATGGTTATATTAGCTATTTCATTTAAAGTGGTAAACAGATCTATTTCTTTGATGCCTTTCATTGCAGCCTTTCTAATTAATCCCATTTTAAGCAACAAGGTTCTCGTCGCAAATGATGGAACTAATTTATTAGCATACACTTCAGCCGCTAAACGTAAATAAAATGGATTGTTAAACACATTACTATCAGCTGTAAATTTAGTGTTATATGCTCGTTCATGTAATTTCTTTCCTTTTCTTAATTCATCGTTATTAAATTCTCCAATCTGTACAATACTTAAATCTTTAGTATTCTCTAATGGAAGCGAAGTGAGTTTTTGAATTGCTGCAGAATTAAGCTTTAATTCTTCTGCGACAAAAGTTATATTTGCCGCTTCGTCTTGCAGTAGTCTGCTTACGGAAGGAGATGTAGTACTTAAAACAAGCTTGATATTATCGTATTTAAGTCGTTGACATTCATCATTAATGACTAATGCATGTTCTAGCATTTCGTTCCATCCGTCAATAAAAATAATAATCTCCTTTCCTGTTTGCTGTGTTATGCGACGAAGCTTACTAATAATTTGAAAAGGACTTATTTGATTACCAAAAAACCATTCAAAATCCTCTTGAATTTCATTTAATAGCCCTTTTTTTAGACTTATTGCTGGATAAAATAAGGCAGGAATTTCTTTTTTTATATAAGACTCAATGGTGTTACACATAAAACAGGTTTTACCATGCTGAGGAGATCCAACGACTAATACAAATTGATTGGGTTTATTCTCATCGTCCCCCAATAATTTTTTATCTAATTCTTTTCTTGCGTTAAGTCTTTTTACATGTAGTTTCGGAATATATTTTTTCCCACTAAAAACATCATCCCCTTTAAGTAATGCCATCCTGTACTCCACCTGAGCCTTACAGAAAGTCAATAGATTCTCTGGCGAAATAGAAATAAGATATTCCAATGCTTCGGCTTTTGCTGAAAGAGAATCACCAGATACACAGAAGCCATTTTTAACGTATGGATGATTGACAGGTACTGTTTCTCCCGAAATTTCATAACCAGTAACCGAATCATAAATAATCACATTATTCCCATTGGTTAAAATAGTAAAAGGAGCGATACCACCTTCTGCTAAAGATCTTGCATAGGATAAAGCTTGTTTTTTATCTTGTTCATCTAAAGGATGATCTGGTCGTTTTACTTCAACAATCAAAAGATTTAAACCATTTGTGCTCTTTACCAAAACATCTGCTCTTGAATTTATAGTTTTGATTCCTTTCCCTATACGAATATTTATTGAGTATTCTATCCATATATCAGCCGTACTAAAGCCACAATCTTTAAGCCATTGGTAAACGACTTTTGTTCTGATATCATCTTCAGATAGAAGTAGAGAATTATTGCAAGACATACAAGTATATTTAAAAACGCACCGACAAAGATACTACTCTTATTCCATTTGAAGGCAGATATTTACGTCAAATAAAGCCAACCTACGACTCCTAACGCCACGTTCCTATATGTAAACTATTTCATCCTTACTTTTAATTCGATAAGTTTTTTATTCACCATTAAAAATTAAAGTTATGGATGTAAATTCAAACAACAAGTCCGGCTATGATGA
>JALNVG010000030.1 GCA_023227685.1 Bacteroidaceae bacterium | reverse complement strand
CTTTTTTCCGATATCGGTTCTGATTCATGCTTCACTAGGTCGAATGAGACCATAATTGACATGCAGTTGCATTTTATTTCATGAGTCTTTGTATCGATGACGCGTTGCATCAGGTGGAAACTTTTTGTCCCTATTCCTGTTACAGCTGTCTGTACGGCTATGTGGTCGGATGAAAAAATTTGTGTCAGGAAGTCAGATTCGAGGTGCACCACAACAATGCCGTCTTTATTCCAGTCAATATCCGGACAGACTGTTGCTAAATATTCGGTTTTGGCCAGATCATAATATTCAAAATAAACACTGTTGTTGACATGCCCGAATTTGTCTACGTCACTAAAACGTAGTTGTATAGGTATGATATGATGAAATTCAATTTCCTCTTCCATTTTTCAATTGATTTTATATAATAGTATTACAAAAATACGATTATTGTTCGAGATACTCTTGGCTTTAAGAAAAGAATTATCAATTTATTATGATTATTGGTTATATATTATAAAACAGTAAAAGGATGTGTCAAAAGTAGGTATACTCCCCTTGCTATAATATTATCTTATATTCTTCTGTGATGTCTTAGTCACCGGAACTGTAATTTCCACGTGTTGAAACTATAGTTTCCCTTTTTAGAAACGGCTGTTTCTTATATAGGAAACGATAGTTCCCTTTAAAGGAAACTATCGTGGCTTATCATGTAAACAAGTCTTCTTTTATACATCACAATAAAAGAGTGTATATCTATCTGCTTTTCAGCGCATCCTTAATTCAATTTACTATATGTTGAAAGAGCTTTTATTCTTTTTCTTCTTTTGTTTTTTTGGCCTTTGGACTTTTTGAAACTTTTGAAGCTTTTACGGTCTTAGAAACCTTCGCCGTTTTGGTTGCTTTTGCTTTTGTTGTTTTGCTTGTTTTTTTAGGCTCTATTTTTTTTGACCTTTTTGTCTTTTTAGGACCTTTGGCATCTTGCTCTTTAATAATGCTCAAACATTCATTAAGAGTTAGTTCTTCTGGTATTACAGATTTGGCTAATTTGTAGTTGCTGTCTTTATAAGCAATATATGGGCCATATCTTCCTCTTTTAACTTCTAGCTCAGGTTCTTCCTCGAATTTTTTGATGTGACTCTTTATTTCTTTATCACGTTTTTCAAGGATAAGCTGTTCAGCATCATCTAAAGTGATGTACATGGGATCTTTGTCCTTGGGAATAGAAACAAATTTGCCATCATGGCGTATATACGGGCCGAAACGTCCAACATTTGCTACTACGGCTTTTCCTTCATACTCTCCAATAGTGCGTGGAAGTTTAAAAAGTTCTAGAGCTTCATCAAAGGTAATTGTATTGATGGATTGTCCCTTTTTCATCTGTGCAAAAGTTGGCTTTTCTTCATCATTAACGGAACCCTTTTGAACAATTGGTCCGAATCTACCTATCTTGGCAGAAATTTGTTTTCCTGAAACCGGATCCGTTCCTAAAAGTCGTTCGCCAACTTTATGTTCTGATTTAGCAGACAATGCTTTTTCTACCGAAGGATGGAATTTCGTGTAGAAATCTTTCATTATCACAGGCCATTCTTTTTCGCCTTCGGCTATTTCATCAAAATTTTTTTCCACATCAGCTGTGAAGTTGTAATTCAAAATGTCAGGAAAAGTTTCTGTCAGATAATCATTAACAACTATACCCGTATCGGTAGGAAAGAGTTTTGACTTTTCTGCGCCAGTCAGTTCCGTATGCATTTCATCTTTAATTTCATCGTTTTTTAGAGTAAGTACATTGAATGCGCGTTCTATGCCTTCCTTGCTGTCTTTCTCTACGTATTCGCGATGTTGAATAGTAGTAATGGTTGGTGCGTAAGTAGATGGACGCCCAATTCCCAATTCCTCCAACTTACGGACGAGGCTTGCCTCTGTATAACGGGCCGGGTGTTGTGTAAATCGTTGACTGGCAACAATCTCCTTGTTCTTGAGTATTTGTCCTTCAGTGAGTGGTGGGAGCAAATTTTCTTCTTCATTTTTATCGCTCTCATCATCATAAGATTCTCTATAAATACGGAGAAATCCATCAAACTTGATAACTTCGCCTGTTGCTATAAAGTTCTCATTGCTGTTGCTGAGACTGATGGTTGCTGTTGTCTTTTCTAGTTTAGCGTCGGCCATTTGTGAAGCGATTGTCCGTTTCCAGATTAAATCGTATAATTTCATTTCTTGTGGACTGCCTTCAATTGATGTATTCTCCATGTTGGTTGGACGAATAGCCTCATGAGCTTCTTGTGCTCCTTTTGTATTTGTATTATAATGACGAGGTTGTGAATACTCTTCACCCATCATTGTTGTGATGGTCTGTTTGCTATCTGTTGTAGCAAGAGATGAAAGATTTACGGAGTCGGTACGCATGTATGTGATAAATCCACCTTCGTAAAGATGTTGTGCTATTATCATGGTAAACGAAACAGAAAATCCGAGTTTGCGTGCTGCCTCTTGTTGTAAAGTGGAAGTTGTGAAAGGTGGTGCAGGTGATTTCTTTGTAGGACGATTAGAAACATTTGTGATAGTGTAAGTTGTTGAGAGACAATTATTAAGTAATTTTACTGTTTCTTCTTTTGTCTTTAATTTATGTGCCAATTCGGCTTTCATTTCAATCGTTTTCTTATCATCGCTGGGTACAAGAAAAATGGCAGAAACACGATATGATGGTGTACTCTTAAAATTTTCTATTTCGCGTTCGCGCTCAACAATCAATCTTACAGCCACTGATTGAACTCGGCCGGCAGAGAGCGACGGTCTGATTTTTCTCCAAAGAATAGGTGATAGTTCAAAGCCTACAATACGGTCTAGAATACGGCGTGCCTGTTGTGCATTGACCAAATTAATATCAATGTTACGTGGATGTTCAATAGCCTTGAGTATAGCTGATTTTGTGATTTCATGAAAAACGATGCGCTTTGAATTTTCCGGTTTTAACTTTAATACTTCGTATAAGTGCCATGCTATAGCTTCTCCTTCGCGGTCTTCATCAGAAGCTAACCATACGGTGTCGGCTTTCTGAGTTTCATCTTTCAACTGTTTAACTATGTCTTTTTTATCTTGAGGAATAACATATTCGGGTTGGAAATCATGTTCTATGTCAATGCTGAATTCTTTTTTCTTCAAGTCACGAATATGCCCGTAACTAGAAAGCACTTTATAGTCTTTTCCAAGGAATTTTCCTATTGTTTTTGCTTTCGACGGGGACTCTACTATAACAAGGTTTTTTTGCATGATATTATTTGTACGTTTTATATGTTACACAAATTTGCTGATATTTGCAGGCAAAAGTAGAAAAAAAAGATTCTCTGTACCTTATAAAAGATGGAGAATCTGACTTTTTTTACAAAAAAAAATAAATTTTGTCATATTCTATTGTAAAAGCAGTCTTTTTTTAAAATATAATTTAATGAATTAGAATTTGAAGATCATTCCCCCTACAAAGTTCAGACCTTCAGTGGGGTACATTAAATAATATTCATAATCCTTGTCAAGCAGATTATTGGCACGGGCATAAAATGATATTCCCTTATAAAATTTATAGTTAGCCTCAAGGTGGAGATTATTGATCGGATTGCGCCGACCATATTCTGTTGTTGTTTTGACTCGGCTCTCATGGTTGTATCCTAAGTTTATAAAGAGAGCCGGAGTGATATATGCGGATGCGTTAGCTGTAAATTGGAGAGCTGTTTTCATTATAAGTGCATATTCGTTAGGGGAATCCCAGTTGCGATATATGCCTGAAGCGGAGAAAGTGATGAGTTCCCTATAGTTATACTTGAACTCCGCTCCCACATAGGTATTGTTTGTTTTTGCTTGTTCGAAAACGCCGTAAGTAATTGGAGCAACTTCAGTCTCTTGTATGCAAAAGATGTCGTTTTTTAAATTCTGATAACCCGCGTAGAGATGGAACCATATGCCTGGGATGGGACTTGTCTTGAATCCCGCCGAGGCGTCGATTTGGTTGTAGGTATCTTTCATTTGGCGATCATTGGTATGTGCAGCATCAATTGATTCGGGATAATCGCCGTATGGGCATAATTGTTCCATTTTACGGAAATCATTAAGTGTTTTCCCGCCTGTAGCCTTGCCGTAGACAACAAATTCTTTTACAGGAATAAATTGTATTGTCATATCCGGAGCAAGTAGAACATTATTCCCTACACCAGTAGAAAAGTCGGCGTGTACACCGAGATGAATTTTAACATTATCTCTGTCCAGTTCATAAAACGGATTGAATTGTGCCGAAGTGTAATTGTCGAGGCCTGTGGCACTGTAAATATAGTTGTTTAATTTTATGGTGACCGCAATTTGCTGCTCGTTCATCATAGGCTTTGTTATTGTTGCCTTTGTTCGAATAAGGGTTTCGTTGAATGACTTGTCAGTGAAGAAATTGTGTTGGCGTTGATAAAACATTAAGTTCGTTTCTGCGCGATATAGCAATTTCAATGTTTCGTCTGTGGAATGAATACCTAAATGGATATCACCGGAAGTGAATTTTTGCTTATTTTTCAGAGTGTTAGGCTTATAGTTAAAGTTGCTGAGCCCGAAGTGACTGGCTGCATCAAAGTCCATTTGTTGGAAGTTGTGTGTATAATTGGCTGCCGCATTAGTACGGAAATAGAAAGCATCCCATTTCCTGTATGTATCTCCGTTTACAGGGTCTAGATCTCCATTCATCCCATTGAAATTGAAGTTAAGGTTCAATTTGTCATTATCGGAAAGATTAAAGAGATAATTGCCTAAGATATCCGTATTACTTTTGTTTCCGTAACCAACCCGCAGGATTCCCGGTGTATCATCCGGCTGGTTTTCTTTTTTCTGAAATAACTCGATAGTTCCTTCGGGAAGTGTGCCGACAGGATTGGCTTTTGTTGAATATTCTACTTGAACGCTTTTTGCTATCGGTTCATCGATTTGTGGGAGAATATTGATTTTTTGTGCATCCTGAATGTCAGGTGTGTATTCGTTTTCTACGACCACGGTTCGATTCATCGTCGTGTCCTTTTGATTTATTCGATGCGTTTGAGCAATCATTATGGTTGGAAATGCAATAATAGTTGCTAATGTGGCTATTATATTATTATTGAAGTTGTATTTCATTTCTGTTTATTTAGTTTTTGGAGAGAGCTTTTTTAATCTGTTTTCAATCATGTTTTGTATTTGGCTGTCACCTTGATAGTTCTGTTGCAGACTCAGCAGATATTGACGAGCATCAAGTTCTTTACCTGTGGAAGAATAAACATCAGATAAGAGAATAAAACAACGGGCCAGCCAGTAGGTTTGTGGCGTGCTACTTTTAATGTAATCAAGCAATTTTTGTTCTGCTGCTTTATATTCTTTTTTGTCATACATCTTTTGAGCAATTAAATATCCGGCTTCTGCGCCGTAGGCGTTCCTTATATCTTCGGATAAAACTTGCAAATCAATCATCGCATCTTTGTCGTTTTTATTACTTAAATAAGATTTGGAGCGGTAATAAAGTGCTTCATTTTTAAGGTTGGGTGTAATCTTCGTTTCAGCCAGTAAATCGGTTGCAGCTTTAATGGTACTTTGATAATCTTTCATTAGATAGGAGCAACGGAGAATTCCTGTTTCAGCCAGTATACGATGTTCAGCGGTTGTGGCTTTTTCTTTTAGCAATTTGTACGAAGTAAGTGCACTTGCCCATTGCTGCTGATTAAATAGTACTTCGGAGCGCATAATTAGTACTTCTTCCGAATATGGGTTATCAGGATATTCCAATAATTTTTCTGAATGAAGTAGAATCATATCATTATTCTTCAACTTTTGCCCGATAAGACAGAGGAAATAGTGTGCATTTTGTGTAAAGGCACCTTGCGGAAATTTTTGAAGATAACTCTCTAAGCTTTTTCTGGCTTCAATTGTTTGTCTGCGCATATAAATTTTTTCTGCAGCAGTATAAGTCAGCGAATCTTGTTCGCTAATGTCAATATGTGCATTTCCCGGCAATGTTTGAACTAGAGTAGTGAAATCTTCTATGCGGTTCATGTCTACATAGATGGATTTTAGATCTTGTAGAGAAAGTTGAGCTTCGTCACTTCCAGGATAATTTTCGATAACCTGTTTGTAAGCCTTAATTGCCTGATCATAATTATTATCCTGAAAATAAAGTAAGCCGATTTCGGCTGCAGCTTTTCGAGTAATCGGGTTTTGAGGATATTTGTTCAATAATTCTTTAAAAGAAGAAATGGCCTGACTGTTATTGTTCATCTGTACATAAGATTCTCCCGTTTCATATAGTGCATTAGCAGCGTAAGGAGAAGATGGATACATTCCTCTCAGGCGGTTGAGTAGAGTTATTTTTTCAGCATAATTTTTCTGTAATCCCGAAACGAGTGCCAATTGATAAAAAGAGTAGTCTCCTGTCTCCGTATTTATTTTTTGAGCCTGAGAGTAATTATTAATTGCATTATCGAAAAATCGTGAATGTAAGTAGCAATCGCCTATGCGATTATATGTATCGGCCAATATTTTTTGATTATTTTTCTTTTCAAGTGAAATATATTGTTGGAACCATTGTAAGGCTTGTGCATAATCCTTTTGATGGAAAGCTGTATAACCTAAATTGTAATGAGCCAGGGCATACATCTCTTTTTCCGGTTGTCGGGTCAAACTGCAATAACCTTTGAAATCGTTTGCTGCCTCTTGCATTCGGTTTTGATCATAATAGCTTTCACCTCTCCAATAAAGCGCGTCGGCTTTGGTTTGTTGGTTGTATTGACCGAGTGAAATTGAAGAATTTAGATATTCTACAGCTTTCTCAAAAGAGGCGTTGGCTAAGGCCTCTGTGCCGAGTTGGAAGAGGATCCTTTGTTTTGCCTCAAGAATATGACTGTTAGGTTTTGATACGCGATTAATAGATTTGAGCGCTGCCTGATAGCTTCGTGTATTCATGTAAACATCAACAAGATAGTTACTTATTTTTTCGGTATAGATGGAATTTGGAAATTCGTTTAGGAATTTTTCGAAAGCTATAACCGATTCACCGAAGGCAGAGTAAGCGGTTTCATGCACACAGAGTGCGTAATTATATGCGGCTTGTTCTTTAAGCTGGCGGTTGGCATCCGATGCGGCAGCCTGTTCGAAAGCCATTCGTGCTTTATTCCTTTCAGCTAATTGAAGATAAGATAACCCCATGTATAAATAAGCATTTTGTGATACGACGTCATTTTGTGCAGTGATTTGCCCCAAAGTAGTAGTCGCTTTCGTATAAACATTTGTGCGAAAATACGAGATACCTAGCATATATAGTGCGTCGCGACGTGGCGTTGAATCATTTAGACTAATGTATGTTTCAAAATCTTTTATCGCTTGCGTGAAATCAGACAGATGATAATTACCATCTCCTAATATTCTGTAAATTTCTGCAGAGTGTGCATTGTTTGGAAATTCCGATAGATATTTCAACGCTGTTTCTTGGGCTTTTTTGTAATTACCGTTAATGGAATAAATATCACTTATATAATAAGGTATAAGTTCCTCATATTTTTTATTATTTTCAATAGAGAGAAAACCATTTAAGGATTCATTATATTTTTTTTGCGTGTATCTGATATATGAAAGGTAGTAAATACAGTCTTCCTTATATTTCTTTGTGCTGTTTTTTAGTGTTTCAAACCAAATGACGGCTTTTGATACGTCTCCGGCATTCAATTGGCAGATAGCCAGTTGGTATGTACAATCGTCCCTTTCTTCATCACTAAGCAGACTGAGGTTGCATGTATCGAATAAGGTCAACGCCTCTTTGTATTTTTCGTTATAGAAGTAACATGAGGCGAGAAGTGAATGAATTCTGTTTTTATAAGGAGTGTCTGGATATTTTTTGATGTAATTGCGAAGTAGTTGAATACGATTTTTATCTTTCAACTCATATGCTGTACAAGCCAACATATATTCAGTTTCCTGTTTGAGTAAAGATGATGGGCAATCTTTGAGGAATGATTGCAAGAATGGTTGCGCAGCAGTGTAGTCTTTTTGTGTGAACAGCCTTTTCCCTTCATTGAAAGAGCTTATGGGGGTGGGAGTTGTGATTCTTGTATCGGTCTGTGCAGAAACGAGTATGGAACTGCAGTACATAAATATTATTACTAACAGTGAAATATTTTTTCTCATGAGGTTTGTATTTTTACAAAGATACGAATATCTGTGTAAGAAGACATAAGGATATATGTTTAATTAATATTCTTTCAGAAACTTCGATACTCCTTTTTTTATTGATTCGAGTCCGAAATCTTCGGGATGAATTTGGTTTAAAGGGATAAAAGAAGCGGAAGCTACATCATCCATGGCTGTGAAGTGCTCAGCGTTTTCTACCTCACAACGAAAAAACAAATCGATGGTGTGAACTTGAAAGTCCGAATATACATAAATATTAGGGAGCGAGAATAGGTAGCTGGTTTGGGTTATTTGCATGCCGGTTTCTTCTTTTAACTCTCGTGCTATTGCTTCTTCAATAGATTCTTCTAGATCGACAAACCCCCCAGGTAAATCAAGGGTACCTTTGGCAGGATCTCTAGCACGTTTGCAGATGAGTAATTCGTTTTTGGAGTTTAGTATAAGGGCGGCTACTGCAGCGGAAACATTAAAATAATATTCGAATCCGCACTTAGTGCATTTTTTAGATTTACAGTCATTGATTTCAAAATGACCGGAACCACATTTTGGGCAGAAAAGAAATTGAGATAAAGGATGTTCTATTTTCATAACTCGATTGTGCATGATTAATTTTATATTGCAATATTACGAAAAAAAGTGGAAGTAATGATTCTTATATCGAACTTTGCAACTAATTCTTATGGAGTAATACTCATTTAAAGAAATTTTGGTGCTATCTTTGCAATGAGAAAATATTTATAAAAAACATGTTCAATTTACAAGAACTCACAAATAAGGTTTCCAAGATTGCTATTGAGGCGGGTATCTATTTAAAAGACGAACGTAAAAATTTCCATATGGAGAAGGTGGAAGAGAAGAATACGCATGATTATGTGTCTTATGTTGATAAGGAATCTGAAAATCGATTGGTTCAGGCTTTATCCGATCTTCTTCCGGAAGCTGGCTTTATTACAGAAGAAGGGTCCGCAACTTATGAAGATCAACCCTATTGCTGGGTGATCGATCCGTTAGATGGAACGACGAATTATATTCATGATAATGCTCCATATTGCGTGAGCATAGCTTTACGAAATCATACAGAGTTACTTGTCGGTGTGGTTTATGAAGTCTGTCGTAATGAATGTTTCTCAGCTTGGAGGGGAGGGAAGGCTTTTCTCAACGGTGAAGAAATTCATGTCTCGAATGTTAAGGAAAAAGAGAAAGCTTTTGTTGTAGTAGAACTTCCTTATAAGGCCGATCAGTATAAAAAAACAGCATTACACCTTATTGACCGTTTTTACGGCGTTGTAAGTGGTATTCGAATGAATGGTTCCGCAGCCACGGCATTGTGTTATGTGGCTGCAGGTCGATTTGATGCTTGGGCTGAAGCGTTTATTGGCAAATGGGATTATTCGGCTGCGGCATTGATTATTATGCAGGCCGGTGGTAAGGTAACAGATTTTTATGGAGATGGGCAGTTTATTGAGGGACACCATATCGTAGCATCCAATGGCTATTTGCATCCTTTATTTATTGATTTATTGGCAGAGGTTCCCCCAAACAAGATGTAAAACTTTAAATTATATTTCGTTATAATATTATGCAAAAACTTCATGTGCAACCCATTTTAAAAGAATGGATGCTATCATTTATTTATATATTTTTTCCTCGGTGTTGTGTGGTTTGTGGTAAAACATTAGCAAAAGGAGAGCAAAGCTTATGTCTTGCCTGTAATATGAATCTTCCACGGACGGGTTATCATCTTATAAAAGATAATCCTGTTGAACAGCTTTTCTGGGGAAAGATTCCATTGGATCGAGCAACTTCTTTTTTCTTTTATCGCAAAGGCAGTAATTTCAGAAAAGTACTTCATCTGTTGAAATACGGAGGGCAAAAGGAAATCGGTGAGTCAATGGGGCGATGTATGGCTGCGGAATTTGCTTTGAGTGGCTTCTTTGATGGTATAGATTGCATTGTACCAGTGCCTTTACACCCTAAAAAGTTGCGTGCGCGGGGATACAATCAGAGCGAATGGATAGCTAAGGGGGTATCTCAAATTATAGGAATTCCTATTGACGTCACATCTGTAGTTCGTTTAAAGAATACGGAAACGCAAACCCGTAAGTCGCTTTATGAGCGATGGGAAAATGTTGAAGGTATCTTTTTTGTTCGTTATCCAAATCGTCTGGCCGGAAAACATATACTAATTATAGATGATGTGTTAACTACGGGTGCGACGATTAATGCTTGTGCGTTATCTATTCTTGGGAAGAGTAAAGATGTACACATTAGTGTACTGACATTGGCAGTTGCTGAGTAATAAAGACAAAAAAAATTTATCTATATAAGATGAACTTTTATGCTCTTCTTCTTGGACTTGAACCAAGGACCCTCTGATTAACAGTCAGATGCTCTAACCAACTGAGCTAAAGAAGAATTTTAGAAAAAAAAACAGCTCTTCCTCTTGGACTTGAACCAAGGACCCTCTGATTAACAGTCAGATGCTCTAACCAACTGAGCTAAGGAAGAATGATATATTCTTTTTCAAATGCGATGCAAAATTAATAGTATATTTTGAATTACACAAAAGTTTTAGAGAAAAAAACGTTTTTACTGCAAAAAAAGTCTGAAGGTTGTATCTCGGAAACAAATTCCTTCTTATCGCTTGTGTGGCTCTTCTTATTGTATACGTGTTTAAAAAAAAGTTATTTTGAAGAATAATTGCTTTATAAAAATACGATGAGGTAATGAAATTAAGTTAAAAATTTCGTTGTTTATAGTGAATTAACTAACTAATAAGTTACTTTTACACATTATAAAAAAAATGACATGAAGAAATTTATAAATAGACGCTCTGTCGTCATTATTGTAGTTTTATTAGCTACCAGTGCATTCTTTGGCTTTAAGAAGATGGACAATCGGAATTTTCAAATTGCAAAGAATTTGGATGTCTTTAATTCTATTGTTAAAGAACTAGATATGTTTTATGTGGATTCAATTGATCCGAACAAGACCATTCGTGCAGGTATTGATAATATGCTTTATTCGTTAGATCCTTATACAAACTATTTTCCGGAGGAAGATCAAAGCGAACTTCAACAGATGATTCAAGGAGCTTACGGAGGTATCGGGTCTGCGATTATGTATGACTCTAAATTAAAACGCTCTGTCATCTCCGAGCCTTATGAAGATATGCCTGCTGCAAAGGCCGGGCTGAAGGTTGGTGACATACTGATGAAAATTGACGGCAAAGATCTTGTAGGAAAAAACAATCAGGAGGTAAGTGAAATGCTTAGAGGAGAGAATGGAACAAGTTTCAAGCTTGAAATTCAACGTCCCGGGGTAAAGAAACCTTTGGATTTTACGATTATGCGTAAACTTGTTCAGCTACCTACAATTCCCTATTTTGCTATTGTTGATAAAGAAAAAGGTGTTGGTTATATTAATTTGAGTACATTCTCAGGAGATCCATCCAAGGATTTTAAAACCGACTTTCTTCAATTAGAGGCGGAAGGAATGAAGTCGCTTGTTATAGATATTCGCAGTAACGGTGGAGGTTTGCTTGATCAGGCGGTGAATATTGTAAATTTCTTTGTGCCTCGTGGTAAGACTATAGTTACGACTAAGGGAAAAATTCCCCAGGCATGTAATGTTTATAAGACTTTGCGTGATCCTCTTGATGTGGAAATACCAATTGTAGTGTTAGTTAATAGCGGTACGGCTTCTTCTTCCGAGATATTGTCGGGTTCATTGCAAGACTTGGATCGTGCTGTCATCGTCGGCACGCGGACTTTTGGTAAGGGGCTGGTCCAAGTACCTCGCCCATTGCCATATGGTGGTACATTGAAAGTGACGACTTCAAAGTATTATATACCGAGTGGTCGTTGTGTACAAGCAATTGATTATGCACATCGGAATGATGACGGAAGTGTAGGTCGGATTCCTGATAGTTTGACACATGTATTTCATACTGCTGTCGGACGTGTAGTTCGTGATGGTGGCGGTATAACTCCGGATGTTAAAGTGCCGTCGGAGAAGTTACCCAACATTATATATTATATGATGCGTGACAATTTGATTTTTAATTATGCTACGGATTTTTGCGAGAAACATCCCGTGATAACTACACCTGACAAGTTTTGTATTTCCGATGCAGATTATGCTGCGTTCAAAGCGATGGTAAAGTCTTCGAATTTTAAGTATGATGAGCAAAGCAAGAAAATCTTGAAATCATTGAGAGAGGCTGTAGAATTTGAAGGTTATAAGAAAGAAACTAGTGGAGAGATAGATCTCCTTGAAAAGCAATTGACTCATAATCTTGATCGTGATCTGAACTATTTTAAAAAAGATATAGAGTCTGTTATTAATCTTGAAATTGTTAAACGCTATTATTATCAACGCGGAGGTATTATTCAACAATTAACCAACGATAAGGGATTGAAATCAGCTATTGATATATTGAATAATCCAGCAAAATACAAAAAAATGCTTGGTGCTCCCAATGTCTCAAATAAAATATAATACGAAACCATATAGAAAAAGATAGCCCCCTTCATCACGAAGGGGGCTATCCAGTCACTAAAAAATTATGAAAAACAAACGCTGTTATATTTATTAGAGAGAGAGTCCATAATATTAACTAACTAACATATTTTCTATCTTCCCTTTTTAACTCTATGCAAATGTAGAGATTATTTTTGATTGCCACAAATTTTTTCAGCGAAACTGTTGAAAAAAACCATAAACGGGCTAAATATATCTATAGATTCTTTGATGTTTAACTACGAAACAAAAGACATGGAATCTTTCGTTTATTCCTTTTCTCCGTATGCTAAATCCCCTGCATCACCCAAGCCTGGAACAATATAGGAATGCTCGTCAATCTTCGGGTCTATTGCTGCACACCAAATAGTAGTCTTGTCATTAGGGAATGTTTTTTTTATGTGCTCTATGGCTTGTTGGCTGGCAATAATTGTTGCAATATGAATTTTAGCCGGGTGTCCCTTGGTGATCAATGCGCGGTAACTAAGTTCCATACTGCTACCTGTAGCCAGCATTGGATCGGCTATAATTAAGGTTTTTTCGTCAATTCGCGGAGAGGCTATATATTCAATATGAATATTGAAATTTTTTTCATCTTCGTATTTTCTATAAGCAGAAACGAAAGCATTTTCTGCCTTATCAAAAAAATTGAGCAATCCCTCATGAAAAGGGAGTCCGGCTCTTAAAATTGTTCCAATGACCGGTTGCTCGCACGGGATGCTTACTTTAGCAATATCAAGAGGCGTTTGAACGTCCTTTATTATATAATTTAGTTTTTTGCTTATTTCATAAGCCATAATTTCTCCGATACGTAAAATGTTTGACCGGAATCTCATTCTGTCTTTTTGAATCTCAATATCTCTAATTTCGGACATGTATTGATTTAAAATAGAATTTGTCTGACTAAAATCTATTACTTCCATCGATTTCTTGTTGCGTTTAAACTTTATAGATGTTTTTTTGTTATTAATTGTGCAAAGGTAAATAATAATATTGCAAATTGCAATATTCAGTTGACAGTTTTTAATGCCTATTGATAAAAGAAATTCAATTAAGGAAAAGTTTCTTTAATAACTTTTTTCTTATCAAATAAAGTAGTATTTTTGTCAACAGGATTTTTAAGGTATTATTAGTCCCTAGTAAAGGGTTTAAAGATTAACATTTAAAATATCAAAGACATGGCAAATTTAGATTTAAGTAAGTACGGTATTACTGGTGAAAAGGAAGTATTGTATAATCCGTCTTATGAGACATTGTTCGCAGAAGAAACTAAACCGGAATTAACTGGTTTTGACAAAGGACAGGTAACAGAACTTGGTGCAGTAAACGTAATGACAGGTGTTTATACCGGCCGTTCTCCTAAGGATAAATTCTGGGTTAAGAATGATGCCAGCAAGGATACGGTATGGTGGACTACTCCTGAGTATAAAAATGATAATAAACCGACTTCTGAAGCTACTTGGACAGAGCTAAAGAAATTGGCTATTAAAGAACTGTCTGGTAAGAGATTATTTGTGGTTGATACTTATTGTGGCGCTAATCGTGCAACTTGCTTGAAGGTTCGTTTTATTATGGAGGTTGCTTGGCAGGCTCATTTCGTTACCAATATGTTTATTCGTCCATCTAAGGAAGATTTAGAAAATTATGGCGAGCCGGATTTCGTATCTTTCGTAGCTTCTAAAGCTGCTGTAAAAAACTATAAGGAACTAGGCTTGAATTCTGAAACAGCTGCTGTTTTCAACTTGAGAACCAAAGAACAAGTGATCTTGAATACTTGGTATGGTGGTGAAATGAAGAAAGGCTTATTCTCTGTAATGAACTATTATAACCCGCTTCGCGGATTTGCTTCTATGCATTGTTCTGCCAATACAGATAAGAATGGCAAGAATACTGCTATCTTCTTCGGACTTTCAGGTACAGGGAAAACAACATTATCAACTGATCCAAAACGTATGTTAATCGGTGATGATGAACACGGATGGGATGATGAAGGTGTATTTAACTACGAAGGTGGTTGCTATGCTAAAGTTGTCAATCTGTCTAAGGATGCTGAACCTGACATATATAATGCTATCAAGCGTAATGCATTACTTGAGAATGTAACGGTTGCCAAAGATGGTAAAATTGATTTTTCTGATAAGAGCGTAACAGAGAATACTCGTGTATCTTATCCTATTTATCATATTACCAATATTGTAAAACCAATATCTAAAGGCCCGGCTGCAAAGAACGTAATCTTCTTGTCTGCTGATGCATTTGGCGTATTGCCTCCTGTATCTATTTTGAATGCAGAGCAAACTCAATATTATTTCTTGTCAGGATTTACTGCTAAATTAGCAGGAACAGAGCGCGGTATCACTGAACCTACCCCTACATTCTCTGCATGCTTCGGAGCTGCTTTCTTGTCATTGCATCCTACAAAGTATGCTGCAGAGTTAGTTAAGAAAATGGACAGATCAGGTGCTAAGGCTTATTTGGTTAATACAGGTTGGAACGGTACAGGCAAACGTATTTCTATCCGTGATACTCGTGGTATTATAGATGCTATTCTTGATGGTTCAATTCTTAAGGCTCCTACCAAGAAGATGCCTTACTTCGATTTTGTTGTACCAACTGAACTTCCGGGTGTAGATCCAAAGATTCTTGATCCTCGTGATACTTATAGCTGTGCTTGCAAATGGGAAGAAAAAGCGAAAGACTTATCTGCTCGTTTCATTAAGAACTTTAGTAAGTTTGAAGGCAATGCTGCTGGTAAAGCACTAGTTGCTGCAGGACCTAAACTCTAAATAGATTTCAGATGTGATGATCTGAACAATTAATAAATAAAAGAGCAGTAACCAAAGGGGTTACTGCTCTTTTTTATTTAGTTAATCTGTTTTTTAATAAGGTAAGTAAACTAAATAAAAATAAGAAGACGGCGAAAAATATTTTTCTTTTTCGCCGTCTTCTTATTTAGTTGCTAATTATTTCCCAGCACGTTTGCGTTCGTTTTCGTCTAGTAAAATTTTACGCATACGCATCGATTTCGGAGTAACTTCCACATATTCATCTTCCTTGATATATTCCAATGCTTCTTCAAGAGAAAATTGTACAGGAGGTATAAGATGAGACTTATCATCAGCTCCAGATGCACGCATATTAGTTAATTTCTTTGATTTGGTAACGTTGACCACCAAGTCTTTTTCGTGAACATTTTCGCCAACGACCTGTCCGGCATATATTTCATCTTGCGGGAAAACAAAGAATTTACCTCTATCCTGCAATTTGTCCAATGCATAGGCGAATACCGTACCACCTTCCATAGCAACGATTGAACCGTTTGATCGACGAACGATATCACCCTTGTAAGGTTGATATTCTTTAAAGCGGTGAGCCATAACTGCTTCGCCAGCCGATGCTGTCAGGATATTGGTACGTAATCCGATAATACCTCTTGAAGGCATATCGAATTCCAAATTGACACGGCTGCCTGCGCTTGTCATCATTATCATTTCTCCTTTTCGGCGAGTAACCATATCAATGATTTTGCTCGAATATTCTTCAGGCACATTAACGGTCAACTCTTCGATAGGCTCATATTTCTTTCCGTCAATCTCTTTGAAAATAACCTGAGGTTGCCCAACTTGTAGTTCATATCCTTCACGGCGCATTGTTTCAATCAATACGGATAAGTGTAAAACGCCACGACCGGAAACGATCCATGATTTTTCATCCTTACCTTTTCCTACGCGAAGAGCCAAATTTTTATCCAATTCTTTCATCAAACGATCCTGAATATGGCGCGAAGTAACAAGTTTACCTTCTTTTCCAAAGAAAGGTGAATCGTTGATCGTGAATGTCATACTCATGGTCGGCTCATCAATTTTAATAGGTGTTAATGGTTCTGGATTATCGAAATCGCAGACCGTATCTCCGATTTCAAAGCCGTCAATACCTACTAAGGCACATATATCTCCAGAAGAAACTTCTGTTGTACGTTTTCTTCCCAATCCCTCAAAAACATGAAGTTCTTTGATTTTGGCTTTTTGTATTGACCGATCTCTTTTTACTAAGGATACATTCATACCCTCTTTTAATGTACCGCGATGAACACGTCCTACAGCGATACGTCCGGTATAAGAAGAATAATCAAGAGATGTTATCAACATCTGTGGTGTTCCCTCCAACTGTGTAGGTGCAGGAATTGTCTCGATTATACAGTCGAGTAGAGCAATAATGTTATCGGTCGGTTTTCTCCAATCAGTACTCATCCAGCCGTTTTTTGCCGAACCATAAATGGTTGGGAAGTTGAGTTGGTCTTCTGTAGCATTCAGATTGCACATAAGATCAAAAACCAATTCGTTTACTTCTTCCGGTCGACAACTTGTTTTATCTACCTTATTAACGACTACGATAGGTTTCAGACCGATTTGTAATGCTTTTTGAAGTACAAACCGAGTTTGGGGCATTGGACCTTCAAAAGCATCAACAAGTAGGAGACAACCGTCGGCCATGTTAAGCACACGTTCTACCTCACCACCGAAATCGCTATGTCCCGGAGTGTCTATGATGTTTATTTTAGTTCCTTTATAATCAATGGAAACGTTTTTCGACAGAATCGTAATTCCTCGTTCTCGTTCCAGATCGTTATTGTCCAGAATTAATTCACCCTCATCTTTGCTATTGCGGAAAAGATGTCCTGCTAAAAGCATTTTATCAACTAAAGTTGTTTTACCATGATCTACATGGGCAATAATTGCAATGTTACGAATATTTTGCATATAATACCTGTTATTTGGCTGCAAAGATACGAATTAAGAATTAGATAATTTAAGTATTATGGAAAAAAGTTGTACGATTAATAGGATTAGATTAAAAATATCTATACCTTTGCGGTTCCCAATAAACAATTTATATATTAATAATTAAGTAATTATGTATTTAGATTCAGCAAAAAAGAAAGAGATCTTCGGTAATTACGGGAAGTCCAACACTGATACTGGTTCCTCAGAGGCCCAGATTGCTTTGTTCTCCTACCGTATTACTTGTTTGACTGAGCATTTAAAGCTCAACAAAAAGGATCATACTACAGAAAGAGCGCTAACTATGTTAGTAGGAAAACG
>JALNVG010000029.1 GCA_023227685.1 Bacteroidaceae bacterium | reverse complement strand
TTGACCGTTGAAAGTTTTTTTTGCATCCATCCGGCAAATTCTATTGATCGCATTTCTTTTCCATGTTCATCAAGTAGAATAATTACATCTCCTGATTGCAGAGCCTTTAAAATAAGTTCTCCTTCTTTTTCTTTTTGTTGTTCGGTTGATAGCTTTTTAGTATTTTTTAATTCGGGTATGACTTCCAATTCAAATGGAATGAAGTGCTTTGTACGGTTTATGTAATCATCGATTGAAGCTATATAATGCGGATCTACAGTTCGTCCTACAACGAGTAAAGTTGTCTTCATTAGTTGTTTTTTATTTGATTCTTTTTGCAAAAATACACATATTTGTCGTATTAGAGGTCATAAAAATTCTTTCAATTTAAAAAATAAAGCGTTTATCTTGTGTTTTCAAAAAAATAGGAGTATGTTTGCTTTTGAAAAAAGACTTGACAAAAATTGGTATCATCTAATAATACAAAAAATGAAAAGACGAGTAATTGTTGGATTTGTTTTTTTTCTTCTTTCTGTTTCTTGTCTAATGGCTCAAGATATACCCGATGGTGTGGTCAAGGCTTTTGAAAGAGGCAATGCTTCAGAACTGGAGATTTACATGTCTGATCAGGTTAATGTCTCTATTTTAAACGGAGCTGTTTATAGTAAAAGGGTAGAAGCTGTTAAAGCTTTGGAGACTTTTTTCTCCGAAAATAAAATTTATAAATTTCTTCTCAATCATAAAGGTAAGCGTAATGAATCCGGTTTTATCATCGGAACGTTGGTTTCGGTTAAAAAAGAAGAGTTTCGTGTAAACTGTTTTTTTAAAAAGGTACATAAACATTATTATATATATCAAATTCGAATTGATAAAACAAATGAATAAGGAAAAAGAATTAATAGACAAATTGATAGATCTTGCTTTTGCTGAAGATATAGGCGATGGTGATCATACAACCCTTTCTTGTATTCCAGCCACAGCTGTTGGAAAATCAAAACTTCTCATCAAGGAAGTTGGAATATTAGCTGGTATGGATATTGCTAAGGAAATTTTTAGAAAATTTGATGCGACGTTGAAAGTGAAGGTCTTTATCAACGATGGTGCTGAAGTTAAACCTGGTGATGTGCCTATGGTTGTTGAAGGTAAGGTCCAGTCTTTGTTGCAAACAGAACGGCTGATGTTAAACGTGATGCAGCGCATGAGTGGTATTGCTACTATGACGCACAAATATCAAGATCGGCTCAGAGGTACTCATACACATGTGCTTGATACCCGTAAAACGACTCCGGGCATGCGAATCCTTGAAAAACAAGCTGTTAAAATAGGTGGTGGCATGAATCATCGTATTGGATTATTTGATATGATTCTGCTCAAGGACAATCATGTTGATTTTGCCGGTGGTATTGACAAGGCCATTACAAGGGCTAACGAATACTGCAAGGCAAAAGGGAAGAATCTGAAAATAGAAATTGAAGTGCGTGACTTCAGCGAGTTGCAACAAGTTATTAATAATGGAAGTGTTGATCGTGTGATGTTCGATAACTTCACCCCTGAAATGACTAAAAAAGCTGTTGAAATGGTGAATGGCAAGTTTGAAACCGAATCTTCTGGCGGTATTACTTATGATGCTCTTCGTGATTACGCCGAGTGCGGTGTAGATTTTATCTCGGTTGGTGCACTTACACATTCAGTAAAGGGTCTTGACATGAGTTTCAAGGCTTGTTAATTTCTTCTCAAAAACTTAATGGCAGCCTCATTCTTAGTTCATAATGAGGTGCCTTTTTTATTAAAAAAAATCATATAATTCTTTCATAATATTCTTTTTAACTTTATTTTATACTTACCTTTGCAGTGTTCATCATTGTCAGACGTCTAATATGTAAACAGCGCTGATTGATGTTCGTTATAAAAAGGCATAGGCATTGGAAAACGAGATAGAATTAATCATGGGCTGTCGGGCAGGAGAAAATTCCGCCCGAAAGGAGCTTTATACTCTCTATTCCAAGCAAATGCTGGCGGTATGTTTCCGCTATGTTGGCGATATTGATATAGCGCATGATATATTGCACGATGGTTTTGTGAAGATTTTCACCAATTTTTCCTTTAAAGGAGAAACTTCGTTGACAACATGGATTAATAAGGTGATGATATCACAATCCATTGATTATTTGCGAAAGAAAAAGCGAAGCGTTGAGTTGGTTGTACAAGAGGATTTATTGCCCGATATACCCGATATTCCGGAATCGGACGATGGAGCTGAAATTCCAGAAAAACAATTGTTGGAGTTTTTGGCCGAGTTGCCGGAAGGTTGTCGAACAGTATTTAACCTCTATGTCTTTGAAGAAAAATCACATAAGGAGATAGCGGGAATACTCCATATTAAGGAACATTCCTCAGCTTCGCAGCTTACACGTGCTAGGTATTTGTTGGCAAACAAAATAAATGAATATAGAAAAAATGAAAGGGAAAAATGATCAGATAATCGATTTGTTTCGTTCGCGTTTAAAAAACGCCGAACTTGATGTACGCGATGAATTCTGGGAGGAATTGCAAGATTCCTTGCCTGCCGCCGCACGATATCGTCGTCGGTTGATTTTTTTCCGGTTAGGTGCTGCAGCATGTGTATTATTAGTGCTAGCTGCTTCTTCTGCAGCTTTCTTGTATTTTACTCCGAAACAGGATATGCAGGAAACCTATTCAAAGGTCATTGTCTCAGGCTCCTCCTGTTCTACATATAATGATGCATTGCGTGTCAATCCTCAAAAGTTGCCATTGGTTTCTCTTTCTTCAGGTAGAACATCCTGTAATATTTCTAAACCGGTAACGGTTTCGGCTGATAATGATAAGCAGATAAATGATGATATGGTATCCGTATCTGTTTCTATCACTATAAGGTCGTCTTCAAGGAGAAGAAGAACAGAGCAATCGAATAACCAGCTTTCCAATTATGGAGATGTAAATCAAGAGAATAATGCAGAAACAACAGAATCTGTAAAGAATGGAGCAGTTGCAGAAAATTCAGATACCAACAAATTGAAGAATCCAACATTAGCTTTGAAGTTTTTTGCTATGACAGCACTTGCGGCAGGTAACGGCAAATATAAAATGCCTATTTCTGCAGGTGTGACTTTGGAAAAGAAATTAAACAGGATACTTGTCCTAGAATCCGGGCTCTTGTTTTCCGATCTTTGTTCCGAAGGGCAGCATTTGAAATATATTGGTGTACCTGTTAAATTGAATGTGATATTAGTACAAAAGGGGAAGATAGATTTATATGCATCTGTTGGTGGAATAGTTGATAAATGTATTTCCGGTGCTCCAGATAATGATTTTAAACACGAACCTATACAACTGGCACTGACAGCTGGCATTGGGTTGAATTATAGGATGAGCGATCGGTGTGCTGTGTTTGTTGAACCGGGTATGTCTCATTATTTTGATACAAGTTCTCAATTGGCCACGGTGCGCACCGAAAGGCCTACTAATTTCAATTTACTATGTGGACTGCGTTTAACGTATTAACAATAAGAAAATGAAGAAAACACTATTTATATTATTTATCACTTCTTTTGTCGTACTTGCATGTACCGGCTGTAGTAGTGAAGAATTAGATTATAATAATCCCGATGTCAGTTTGTTTGTAAAAGAACTCAAAGCCGGGACCTATGATTTGAAAGACAATAAAGGGGTACTTGAGATTCCTCATTTTACTGAAAGCGATATACCTGAACTTTTAAAATATGCCAATGATTTAACAGTTATACCTACTTTCCCTACTGTTTATACAGCTAATAGTTGTAAGATTCGTCTGGGTGAATGTATGCTTTGGGTTGTTGAAAGTATTCGGAAGGGTAGTCCTCCTTCGCTTGGTTGCAAAATGGTATTGGCCGATGCCAAAAACTATGAAGCTACTTATTTCTTGAGTGATACTGAATTGCGGGATGCCGTAAAGTGTTATAAGAATTGGTGGGAGCAACATAAGTATCCTAAAACTCGTTGGACCATAGATCCTTGCTATGACGATCCGCTTTGCGGAAGCGGATATCGTTGGTGGTAATATTAATTATATGGAGAAACGTTTTACTTTATTGCTGATGGTTACTTCACTGTCAGTTAGTGCTAATGCACAATGGACTGTAAAAGATTCTTTGAATATTCAACGGATCATGAAGAGTGGTGAAGAGTTGAAGTTAAATGAAAAAGTTATTAAACAGATAGATTTCGGAGGTATGGTAGGTAATCCAGGTATCTTTAGAGAAAAGAGAACAAATCTTTTTGACGAAACCCTTCCATCAGCACTTCCAAAAGCGAAAGTTGTGCTTACTTTGTCTCCTTATAAGATGAGTACACGTTACGATTGGGATCCTGTTTATCAAAAGAAAATTCTTATAGATAAACATACTTGGCAGGAGAACATTAGTGGTCCTCTTATTCCTTCCAATTGGGCAAAAACTCCAATGGAAGGAGGTGTACGTAAGTCGTATGAAGAAATACGTACTAGTGGTGTGAATTTCAGCATCTTGTCCGAAAGAGCTAATGGCGTTTATGTAAATTCAGTTGTTATGAATCCGTCGTGTGGCATTCGTATTGGCAAGAGTGTTTATATTAGTGGCTCAACGATAGGAGGTATGGATTTAATGGCTATATTTGAAAAGAAATTTTGGGATAGGCGAGGTGCTAATACTCGAGAGCGAACTTTGGAAGTCTTGAAAAGTTATGGCGATTCTACCATAGTCATGATTAATCAACCGATAATGCAAATGAGTCAATAGATTGATAAAACTTTTTTAATAAGTTTTATGTATAGTTTTTGTTAGTAATGCTAATTAGCAATCCGCAACTCTGATAAAGTTCCATTTGTGAAAAATGAGTTTATCAGAGTTGCGGACGTTATTTTGTTATAGACTAATTGGTTCGTATTTTAAATCATAAACATCGGCAACAGCCTTGAAAGTGATTTTGCCTTCAATCATATTCAATCCGTTGGCTAAAGCAAGGTCTTCTTTACAAGCTTTTTTCCAACCTTTGTTAGCCAAAGCAAGTGCATAAGGAAGCGTAGCATTGGTTAATGAAACAGTTGAACTGTGAGGCACAGCTCCTGGTATATTTGCTACTGCATAATGGATAATTCCATCAAGTGTGTAGACTGGATTGCTATGAGTAGTTGGGTGGGAAGTTTCGAAGCAACCGCCTTGGTCAATAGCTACATCTACGATGACCGTTCCTGGTTTCATTAGTTTCAGCATGTCCCTTGTAATTAGATGTGGCGTTTTGTCACCCGGAATCAAGACTGAGCCAATAACAAGATCGGTATCCGGTAATTCTTTTCTAATATTTGTTTCTGAAGAATAAACAGTTTTTACATTTTTAGGAAGAATCTCATTTAAATAACGCAGACGGGGTAAATTGATATCTGTTATTGTAATGTCGGCTCCGAATCCGGCAGCCAATTCAGCGGCACCACTGCCAACTATACCTGCACCAAGAATTAATATTTTGGCTGGCTTTACACCGGGGATGCGGCTTAGTAAAATGCCTCTTCCTCCTAGTGGCTTTGTCATGAATCGTGCTCCTTCTTGAATGGCCATTCGTCCGGCAATTTCACTCATAGGAATTAATAATGGTAGAGAATGGTCTGGTTTTTCAACTGTTTCATAGGCCAGGCAGATAGGTTTAGCCTTTAGCATAGCTTCCGTTAGAGGTTTATCTGAGGCAAAATGAAAGTAGGTGAACAGAAGCTGTTTTTCCCTAATTAATTTGTATTCAGGTTCGATAGGTTCTTTTACTTTAACAATCATTTCTGCCGTAGCGTAAATATCTTCCATTTTTGGAAGAATTTTTGCACCAGCCTCGGTATATTCTTTATCTGTAAATCCACTTCCATCACCGGCAGTATGCTGTACGTACACAATGTGATTGTGTTTAACCATCTCAGAAACTCCCGCAGGAGTCATACCTACGCGGAATTCATTGTCTTTAATTTCTTTTGGTATTCCAATAATCATAATGCTATTATTTTAAAGTTTTTACAATACAACGAAGATATTGAAAAAAAACTTTTGTTGTTCTGTATTTGTGCTTTTTTAAATTATGTTTTATGAGTAAGGTTTTTATCTTTCTTATTTCGTATTTTCTTTAATTTGACGTACTTTTGTGAAATTAATAAAAGAGAATATTTTGATGAAACGATATATTTATGTTTGTATTGTAGTATGTAGCGTTTTTCCTTTTTTGAGTGTGATGTCGCAGAAGGCCTTTTTTTCTCGGCCGATGAATATACCTTTATATTTAAGTGGCAATTTCGGCGAACTTCGTTCTACTCACTTTCACGGAGGTTTGGATTTTAAAACAGGTGGAAGTATTGGCAAACCGGTATATGCTTTAAGTGAGGGCTATATTTGGCGAGCTCGAGTGATAAATGGCTCTGGTTATGTACTTGATATCCGTTATAATAACGGCTATTCAACAACTTATCGGCATTTAAGTCGGTTCATACAGCCTATAGCCCAGCGAATTGAAGATATTCAGTATAAAGAAGAAAATTGGGAAGTTGAGTTTGAACCTAAACCTAATGAATATCCGGTAAAGGCTGGTCAATTGGTAGCATGGAGTGGAAATACGGGTTATTCTTTTGGGCCCCATCTTCATGTGGATTTTTTTGATACGAAAAGTGGTGATTATCTTGATCCACTTCCGTTTCTTAAAAGGTATATTATAGATAAACGTGCCCCTCAAGTACAAGGTATTGCTTTTTTTCCGCAACAGGGTCAGGGTGTCGTCGATGGTAGTGAAAAAGTCCGATTTGTTCGTCCTCGTGCTGCATCTGTTTATGCTTGGGGTTTGATAGGTGTCGGCTTGAAGGCCTATGATTATATGAATGGCGTATATAATAAGTATGGAGTGAAATCCGTAGCTCTTTCTGTAGATGGGAAAGTGGTCTTTTATAGTTTGGTGGATCGTTTCTCCTATGATGAAAATCGTATGGTTAAGTCATGGATATATGATGGTTATATGAAATCTTTTATTGATCCCGGTAATTCGTTGCGAATGATTCATGCGATGAATGGTAATCGCGGGTTGATTGATATCAAGGAGGAGCGTGATTACCATTTTGTTTATACACTGAAGGATGCCTTAGGTAACACTTCATTTGTCCGCTTCACTGTTCATGGCCGAAGACAGAATATCCCAGCTGTAAAATATTCTACTAAATATTTATTTGTGTGGGACCGTGGTAACTATCTTCGTGAGAATGGTATGAGTTTGGTCGTTCCTAAAGGCTCTTTGTTTGATAATGTTTATTTGGATGTTTTAATCAAACAAAATCCGGATGGACTTTCTCCTGTTTTCCAATTATGTAGCCGGCCGGTGCCACTTCTTCATTCTGTTATATTGAGAATGGATTTCAGACAGATATCTGGTGTTGATTTCTCAAAATATTATATAGCCGAAGTCTCAGCAAGGGGTGCGAAGCGAAGTGTGGGTGGAGTATATCAAAATGGTATTATTAAAGCCGATATAATTAAACTATCAACATATACTGTTGCTGTGGATACTATAGCACCGGTTATTATTCCTTTACAAAAGAATCGTTGGGGAAGGCTTTCCACAGTTTCTTTCAGATTATTTGATTCTGGAACTGGTATCCGGTCTTATCGTGGTACTATTGATGGCAAGTTTGCTCTTTTTGGAAGACCAAATATTACAACTGTCAATTGGCAGTGCAAGCTTGATTCCAAGCGTGTGATTCGTGGGCGTAATCATATAGTTAGGATGACAGTTATAGATAATTGTGGTAATGAATCAACGTCTATACAAACTTTTTATTGGTAAAAAATTATAGTAATATTAAGATAGCATGAAAAAAGAATTTCTTTGTTTAACCCTTCTCGGGATAGCTTTTTCAGTTAAGATGTATGCCTGTACAAATCTTATTGTCGGCAAAAACGCTTCAGCGGATGGTTCGACTATTGTCTCTTATGCAGCTGATGATTATGGGGCTTTTGGTCAGTTATGTCATTATCCTGCGGCAGTGTATAAGAAAGGTACAATGATGGAAATTCATGAATGGGATACTGGAAAATATCTCGGAGAGATTGAGCAGGCACGCCAAACCTATAACGTGATTGGCAATATGAATGAATTTCAGGTTACTATTGGTGAAACCACTTTTGAGGGGCACTCGGAACTAGTTGATTCTACGGCCGTGCTTGATTATGGTAGTTTGATATATATTGCTTTGCAACGTTCGCACAATGCTCGTGAAGCTATCAAGGTGATGACCGATTTGGTACAACAGTATGGCTATTGTAGTGAGGGAGAGTCTTTTACGATTGCTGATCCTAACGAAGTCTGGATTATGGAGATGATTGGGAAAGGGCCGGGCATCCGTGGTGCTGTTTGGGTAGCTGTTCGCATCCCTGATGATTGTATAGCAGCACATGCCAACCAGTCGCGTATTCATAAGTTCCCGATGAATGATGAAAATAATTGTATGTATTCTCCTGATGTAATATCCTTTGCAAGAGAGAAGGGATATTTTGATGGTATGAATAAAGATTTTAGTTTTGCTGATGCTTATGCGCCACTTAATTTTGAGGGATTGCGTTTCTGTGAAGCTAGAGTTTGGAGCTTTTTTAATCGTTTTACAGACAAGGGGAATGATTACTTATCTTATGTTTTAGGTAAATCAAAAGATCCGATGCCACTTTATGTCAAGCCAAATCGTAAAATATCTGTTCAAGATATAAAAAATATGATGCGTGATCATTTTGAAGGTACTCCTTTTGATATTTCTAAAGATTTTGGTGCAGGTCCTTATCATATGCCATACCGTCTTTCACCGCTAACTTTTAAAGTCAATGGGCTGGAATATTTTAATGAGCGGCCTATCTCAACTTTCCAGACGGCTTTTGTATTTGTAGCCCAGATGAGAGCAGAAAAGACTAATCCTATCGGTGGCGTTTTGTGGTTTGGTGTTGATGATGCTAATATGACGGTATTTGTTCCGGTTTACTGTTGTTGTACTCGAGTTCCGGTTTGTTATACTAATGTCGACGGAGCCGATTATGGAACGTTTTCATGGAATTCTTCTTTTTGGATTTTCAATTGGGTGGCTAATATGGTTTATCCGCGTTACAGTTTGATGATTGATGATGTACGAAAGGAACAATTCGAAATAGAGAACACCTTTAATGAGGCACAGGCTGGTGTGGAGCAAGCTGCGGCCAAACTGTTTGAAACGGATAAGGTTGCTGCAGTGAATTTTTTGACGAATTATACTAATCTTACTGCACAGAGCACACTTGATACATGGAAAAAATTGGGAACTTACCTCATTGTAAAATATAATGATGGTGTAGTGAAACAAGTAAATAAAGATGGATCTTTCAAACGCAATTCACTAGGACGTGTGGATAAGGTCATTCGGCCAGGCTATCCCGAGGAATTTTTAAAGGAATATGTTAAGCAAACCGGTGATCGTTACAAGGTGCCGGCACAATAATTAATTTCAAAATCACACCTATATAACAAAGAGAAATCATTATATTTGTAAATTAATGAAGAAATAAAAGATTCATGATTAAAGAACTAAAATATTTTTATGAAAATGGAAAATCAAGAACTTATAAATCAGGTTACTGAGAAAGCAAAGAAATGGCTGACTTCGGCATATGATATTGAAACTCGATCTGAGGTGAAACGTATGTTGGATAAGGAGGATAAAACCGAACTTGTTGAGTCATTTTATAAAGAGCTAGAATTCGGTACCGGAGGCCTACGTGGTATTATGGGGGCAGGTACCAACCGTATGAATAAATATACAGTTGGAGCTGCTACTCAGGGTTTATCAAATTATTTGAATGCAAACTTTAAGAATTTAAAACAGATATCTGTTGTTATCGGTCATGATTGTCGTAACAATAGTCGTTTTTTTGCGGAGACTTCTGCCGATATATTCTCTGCTAATGGCATCAAGGTCTATTTGTTTGACGATATGCGACCTACACCGGAGATGTCTTTTGCTATTCGTTATCTGGGTTGCCAGAGTGGTATTATTTTGACTGCTTCTCATAATCCGAAAGAATATAATGGCTATAAGGCTTATTGGGATGATGGTGCACAGGTTTTGGCTCCGCATGATGCCGGTATTATAGATGAAGTAAATAAAATAATGTCTCCTGCAGATATAAAATTTGTAGGCAACAAACAATTGATTCAGATTATTGGCGAGGATGTTGATAAAATTTATCTAGACAAGGTAAAAACGCTTTCTCTCAATCCCGATGCCATTGCCTGTCATAAAGATATGAAGATTGTGTATACGCCTATTCATGGTACAGGTATGATGTTGATTCCCCGTGCATTGAAGATGTGGGGCTTTGAAAATGTACATACAGTTCCAGAACAAATGGTTAAAGATGGTAATTTTTCAACAGTCGTTTCTCCAAATCCTGAAAATGCTGAGGCGTTGTCAATGGCTGTGGCTTTAGCTAAGAAAATTGATGCTGATATAGTGATGGCTTCTGATCCTGACGCTGATCGTATAGGTATCGCAATGAAGAATGATAAGGGTGAGTGGATACTGGTTAACGGTAATCAGACTTGCATGATCTTTCTTTATTATATTATTACCCAGTATAAAAAAAAGGGTAAGATGACAGGTAAGGAATTTGTGGTTAAAACTATTGTTACAACTGAAACAATCAAGAGAATAGCCGAGAAAAATGACCTTGAAATAAAAGATTGTTATACTGGATTTAAGTGGATCGCTCGTGAAATCCGTTTAAATGAAGGAAAAAAGAAATATATTGGCGGTGGCGAAGAGAGTTATGGTTTCTTGGCCGAAGATTTTGTACGCGATAAAGATTCCGTTTCTGCTTGTTGTTTAATTTCTGAAATTGCGGCTTGGGCCAAGGATAATGGCAAGACTTTGTATGAAATGCTGATGGATATTTATGTTGAATATGGATATTCTAAAGAGGCTGCTGTAAGTGTTGTTAAACCAGGTAAAACAGGTGCCGAAGAGATTAAACAGATGATGACAGATTTCCGGAATAATCCTCCTAAAGAATTGGGTGGCTCGAATATCGTACTTAGGAAAGATTATCAAACCTTGGAGCAGATTAATGATAAAGGTATCAGATCGAAAATAGACATGCCTGCTACATCTAATGTTTTGCAGTATTTTACAGCTGATGGATCAAAGGTATCTGTCCGTCCTTCCGGAACAGAACCGAAAATAAAATTTTACATTGAGGTTAGAGGAGAGATGGGGTGTTCCCACTGCTTTGATTCTGCAGAAGTTGAGGCTACAAAGAAAGTTGGTGCTATCAAGAAATCTTTGTGCGTCGCTTAACAAACACAAATATCACACAATAAAAGAAAACGGACATAATATTATGTCCGTTTTCTTTTATTGTGTGATATTGTTTTCTGTAGGTGGTGTTGCATAGACAATAATCTGTTGTTGTCTTAGAGTCATGATATATTTAATAATTCGGTATTCATAATTTTCTTCATTGTTGAAATGTTCGTTTAAGTTTTCAATAATATCTTTCACTGTGCGTTTTCCATCAATCAGTCGCCAAATGGCAGATCCATGTTCTTCTAATGTAATATGAATATTTGAGTCACGTCCCATCCGTTCAAGCAGGTGACGCATAAAGTTGTTAGTGAATCTTGGAATGATAAGGCGTACTAATCCGTCTTCTTGCTCTTCGGATAAAAGATGCCGTCCCCGTTTGGGAACGACATCATAAATTGATATTTTGTTTTTTTTAGACATTTTGTTTTGCCTTATTGAGTGGCACTTTTACTAGGAAGTATCCGATAAGTGCAAGAATAAGGAACCCTACGGCATAACTTGGATTTGCCAGTGGAACTAATTTACCTACGAATATATTGAATACGGCAAATATGGCAATAAGTAATCCCATTAATGCCTCTCCTGCAATGAAACCGGAAGCCATTAGTACCCCCGTGTTTTCGACCTGCGTTTTTTGATTTTCGGTACATTTCCTTTTGGCTACAAAGTAATCAAGAATACCCTTAATCATACCACCGATGAAAATGGCAAATACAGTATTGATCGGAAGATACATACCTACGAATATCAGCATCGGACTGGATATACCCATTAGTATGAAAGCCCCACAAAGTAGCATGCCTATAATTATCAGTGCCCAAGCCATTTGCCCACCGATAATACCTTTTGCAATGGTAGCCATCAATCCGGCTTGAGGGGCAGGCAGGTTAGCTCCACCGAATCCGGTGCCACCGGATTTGATATCGCCAAGATTTAATAAAATCAATACACCAAACATTACAAATCCGGTTACTGCTACACCGATCAGGTCACCGCATTGCATTTTCCAAGGTGTACCACCAAGGATATAACCGGCTTTTAAATCTTGAAACATTTCTCCACCTACAGCAGCTGCTACGCAGACAATGGCAGACACGCCAAGTACAGCAGCTATTCCTCCGTGTTCGGAATCAACTCCGCAGGCTACTAGAATCAAGGCAGATACAACTAGAGCTGTAAGTGTAAGACCGCTGATAGGGTTGTTGCTTGATCCGATAATTCCAACCAGGTAACCGGATACGGCAGCAAAGAAGAATGCTAGCACAATCATAATTGTGGCGGCAACAATGGCTACTAATATAGTAGTTTCAAAGATGAAATAGGTAATGAAGAACGTGAGTACGGCTGAAGCACAAATGCCAAGCAATATCCATGAAGCTTTTAAATCGCGTTCCGTGCGTTCGGTAGTTTCTACTCCTTTTGTAGCTTTGCGCAAATCCTTAACTGAACGTTTTAGTCCGGTAATCAGACTGCCACGCATTCTATATAAAGTATAGCAAGCTGCTACAAGCATACCGCCTATGGCAATTAATCGTACAATTTGCATCCATACAACATTCGCAGCGTTAATCCAAGCAGCAGAGGAATCGGGAGCAACGCCGTTGGGTGCAATGGAGGAAACGAAATCGGGGCCTAATACGGCTAGCAACATAGGTACCATTAACCCCCATGCCATTACAGAACCACTAAAATTCATAGAAGCTAAGCGTGGGCCGATAATGTAACCTACTCCCAGATAGGCCGGGCTGATAGATGGTGCTCCAAGTGAGAATCCTGTTTGTAGGGTATGGTTGCCAGCAAATGTTGCTTTAGCAGATTTGAACATTGCTGTGAAATCTGCTGCAAACCATTTTAAATCGCCGGTTAATTTGATGACTGCACCGGAAATCATAGCCGTGAATAAGTATTTTGATCCACCTGATCCGGCACGTCCGCTCTTGTGTATTTCGCTAGCTGCCACACTTTCAGGGAAAGGCAGATTTGGATCTTCAACCATGACTCGTCTGAGCAAAGCTACAAAAAGAACACCGAGCACACCGCCAGCCACAAGAATGAGTGAAGCAGTGATATAGCTTTTCATCGAAGTGAAAGTGGTATCGTTCCATACCCCGGATATATAAAAGGCCGGTAAGGTGAATATAGCACCTGCTGCCATAGATTCACCAATGGAACCAACGGTACGTGCAAAGTTTTCTTCAAGAATGGATCCTTTAAAAACTTTTAAAACAGCCATGCCGATGACAGCTGCCGGATAAGTAGCGGCAATGGTCATGCCGGCTTTTAAACCTAAATAGGCATTGGCTGCGCCTAATACAATGGCGAGAACAACACCTATTAATAATGCTCTGACAGTGAATTCTTTCATATTAGTATCAGAACTCACATAAGGAACAAATTTCTTTTCTTGTGACATAAAATTGTTATTATTTGATTTATACGTTCATGTTTGATGCTCCGAAAGATAGTGGTAGGAGACCATTGATGCCATTAATAAGATAAATACCTTTTTCTCCATAGAGCAAGATGCGTATCTGTTGGTGATAACGTTGCTCTGTTTCAAGCATAACTTGTCGACATGCACCGCACGGCGGAATGGGATTGTCAAGAAATCCATCTTTTGTGTGTGCAGCTATAGCCAATGTCATTACAGCCTGATCAGGATATTGGGCATTGGCGTAAAATAAAGTAATGCGTTCGGCACAGAGACCAGACGGATATGCGGCATTTTCTTGATTAGATCCTGTAACTACAGTATTGTTTGATAATCGAACAGCGGCACCTACTGCAAATTTTGAGTAAGGTGAATAACTACGAGTGGTAGCACTCTTTGCGGCATCTATTAATTTTTTATCAGCAGAGTCTAATTCATTATACTGATAAATATGTATAACGGTTGTTATTGTTAGTTTTTCCATTTAAAATAAGGGTTGGCTGATTATTTTTGTCACAAAGTTAGGAAAGAGATTGGTAATACCAATAATTTTTCGGACTTTTGTGCATGATAAACAGTCAATTGCATTAAAAATGAATAAAATAAATCTTCGGCGGATTGTCTTTTTCGCTTTTTTTATAAGTTTTGTCTTTGGAATTCAGGCTAGAAACCAGAATGTGAACTATCTTGCTTATATAAAACAATACAAGGATCTCGCTATTGAGCAGATGAGAATGTATCGTATACCGGCAAGTATAACGCTTGCCCAAGGTTTGCTTGAGAGTGGGGCAGGAAAAGCAAAGCTGGCTCGCGAGAGTAATAACCATTTTGGTATCAAATGTGGTGGAAATTGGCGCGGACCATCAGTTCGTTATACGGATGATGCGCCCAATGAGTGTTTTCGGGCTTATGATAATGCAAGAGATTCGTATATCGACCATTCAAAATTTTTGCATCAATGGGGCCGTTATGCTTTTCTGTTTCGTTTTAATATTACGGATTATAAAAGCTGGGCTCGTGGATTGAAACAAGCGGGTTACGCTACAGACCCTTCGTATGCCAACCGGTTGATTACTATAATAGAAGATTATAATCTTTATCAGTACGATGTAGAAAACAGATCTTCGAGAAGGGAAACCAGGGAAAAAACCGAACAATTTGTTCCTTTTAATGCTCATCAAGTTTATATTGCTAATGATTTGGCTTATGTGATAGCACGTAACGGTGATACTTTCAAAAGTATCGGCAAAGAATTTGATATTAGTTGGATACGTCTGGTTAAATACAATGATTTGCATAAAGATTATACGCTAACGGATGGTGATATTATTTATCTGAAGAAAAAGAATAAAAAAGCACAAAAGGGTTATGAAAAATACATAGTCAAAAATGGTGACTCCATGCATTCTATTTCGCAGAAATTTGGTATTCGGATGAAATATCTTTATCGGATGAATCATCTGGATGGCGATTATATACCAGAGGTCGGAGTTCCGTTGATATTGAGATAAATTATAGATGAATAAGGAGTAAAAATGATGAAAGTAAGAAAAAATGAAGTTCATTTATCCGATCATTCGTCCTCCGATTTGAGTCTTTATGATATTCGTTCGGTTGATGTTTCTACAACCTCTTCTCTGCCTATTGCGCAGCAGAAGATTGCTGCAGGTTTTCCGATTCCTCTTGCTCCTGAGTCGATGAATTCGTCCATAGATCTTAATAAAGAATTGATAGCTCATCCGGCGTCAACTTATTTGGCACGAGTCATTGGTGATTCGATGATTGGAGCAGGTGTAGAATCCGGTGATTTATTGGTGATTGATAAAGCCAAAATGCCTACAGAACAGAGCTTAACGGTCTGCTGTGTCGATGGAGAGTTTACTTTGAAACATGTAAAGAAAGAAGGTGACAATCTTTTTCTCATTCCCGAAAATCCTAAGTTTAAACCGATAAAGGTGGAAGACGGTAGCGACTTTCGTGTGTGGGGTGTTGTGGATTATATTATTAAGAAAAGATAATTCTGCGGTAATTATAATGCCCGAAGATAAAACGATATCAAATAGTAGCGAGTGGATATTTCATATAGATTGTAACAGTTTCTTTGTGAGCTGTGAACGAATCTTTCGTCCGGCCTTATGGCATGTACCTACGGTAGTGACTTCTAATATGGAGAACTTGGGAGGTATAATTGTTTCTCTCTCAAAAGAAGCCAAACAGATTGGTTTGAAAAGAGGTGACCCTTTGTTTCAGGTTAAAGGGCTGATTGAGAAAAATCGTGTAGCAGTGTTTACGGCTAATTTTGATTTATATCATGATATTTCTCAACGTATCATGTGCGTGATTCGCGAGTCTGGTATTGTGTATTTTGTAGAACAATATTCAATAGATGAGATGTTCGGTCGCATTCAGGCCGATAGCGTAGAAGATGTTATAAACAAGGCCAGAACAGTCTGTCAAATGATTACGAAGGCTACGGATGTGCCAGTGTCTTCGGGTTGCGCAAAGACTTTTACGTTGGCCAAAGTGGGTACTTGGTTTGTAAAGCATTATGCTTATAAGGATGTTTGTGCTATCACTCCCGAAAACAGAGAACGTGCGTTATCTCTTCTTCCTATTGCTGATGTATGGGGAATAGGTCGAAAATATCGAAGATTGATGGAAGCTAAACATATTCGCACGGCATTGGAATTTACGCACTTGCAATCGGGATGGGTGAGAAATAACATGACAGTAATCGGGTTACGTACTTTTCGTGAATTGTTGGGACAGCCATGTGTGGATATTAGTGAGTTGTCGCAGAATAAATCAGTTTCTACAACACGAACATTTAGCCGTATGCTTAAGACTAAAGATGAATTGCGTGAAGCTATTTCTAATTTTGCTTCATCTTGTACTCGTAAACTTCGTTCGCAGCATAGTGTATGTTGTGGCGTTTCTGTTTTTATAATGAGTAATCCGCATCGCGAGGATCAAATGGCTTATGGAAATAGTAATACTGCTACCTTTTCTGTTCCTACCAATGATACGATGGAAATTGTAAGGGCTGCTTTTGCTATACTTGATATGATTTTCTGTGATGGCATTTTATATAAACGTGCTGGAGTGACACTCATCAATATCTTGTCCGATGACGCTGTGCAACAGGATTTGTTTGATAAGAAAGATCGGGTGAAATCCAAACAGTTGATGAAAACTCTTGATAAAATAAATTCCAAATTCGGTGAGGGTACTGTTCGCATGGTTGTTCAGGGATTGGATGAGACGAATTGGCATGTTCGGTCAGATAAGTCGGCGCGCTGTTTTACCACGAATATACATGATATTGTAGAAGTACATTGTACTCCTTGTACGAAAAAAAGAATTGATAAATAGATAACATTCTACTTTATCTTAGGTAATATTGTGTATGAAATATTTATATTTTATTGTTTGGAAATGTAGCTGTTTTGGTTTAACTTTGCAATTCATATTAATTTGAAATTAATATGAATTTTAAAGGTTGAATATTTTAATGGCAAAAGTTATAAACATGGAGAATCATATAGTTATTATGGCCGGTGGTATCGGAAGTCGTTTCTGGCCTATGAGTACGCCGACATGTCCGAAACAATTCATTGATGTGCTCGGATGTGGTAAAACGTTGATTCAAATGACGGTTGATCGTTTTGCCGGTATTTGTCCTATAGAAAATATGTGGGTGTCAACCTCAGAAAAATATGTTGATCTTGTTCGTCAGCAGTTACCCGATATACCCGCTTGTAATATTCTGGCAGAACCTTGTGCCAGAAATACTGCTCCCTGTATTGCATATGCAGGGTGGAAAATTAAGAAAAGGCATCCCAATGCCAATATTATTGTAACTCCGGCCGATGCCTTGGTTACTGATACAGAAGAATTTCGTCGTGTTGCTAAAAAAGCACTTGATTTTACAGCCGACAAGAATGTAATTGTTACGTTGGGGCTTAAACCTACTCGCCCGGAAACAGGATATGGATATATTTCCACCGGTGACAATATAGCTTCAGATAAAACAATTTTTGAAGTGGATTCTTTTAAAGAAAAGCCTGACAAGGAAACTGCACAACAATATATGGATGCCGGAAACTTTTATTGGAATTCCGGAATATTTGTGTGGAATGTACGCACGGTTACTGCAGTCTTGAGGGTTTATGCACCTGTTCTTGCACAGGTTTTCGATCGTCTTATCGATAGCTTTTATACGGATAAAGAAAAAGAAATGGTTGAAAAATTATTTCCAAGTTGTGAGAACATCTCCATAGATTATGCTGTTATGGAAAAAGTGGATGAAATTTATGTACTTCCTTCTTCTTTTGGTTGGTCCGATTTGGGTACATGGGGAGCATTACA